>CAYJTX010000036.1:6454-14659 GCA_964372615.1 uncultured Bacteriovoracaceae bacterium
AGCAAGAAGTTTCGCGACGCCGACTACGACACCCATTTTCTGGAAGAGTTCCTCCCCAAATACGAATAAAATTGAAGGGATGACCTCAGACCCGTCGGACGACGAAGAGGGCTCGTCGTCTGGCACGCCCGCCTCCGGCGGGACAGGCCCGGCTCCGCCGCCATTCACCGCGGGCGGTCAGGTGCCCGGCGAGTTCGAAGGCACGCGAATCGATCTCGGCGACGACCTGCTCGACAGGACGGCGATGCTCCCGATGCCGGGGGCGGCGCCGCCCGCGCAGCCTTCTCCGCCCCCAGCCGCCACGGAGGAGGCCGGCGAAGCGGGAGCCTCGGCGCCTGAGGTGGAGCCGGAGCCGGTCGAGGAGCGAGTTCCACTCCCGAGCACTCCCGAGGAGTTCGAGGACCAGCTTCAGACCGCGCGCATCCTGGTGGGGGAAAACCTGGTCGAGGAGGCGAAAAAAGTCCTGAGGCGGATCCTGATCGCCGACTCGTCCCATTTTCAGGCCCGAAAGATGCTCGACGAGGTTCACGAGCTCGAGCTCAAGCAGATCTTTGGCGAGGAATCCCCCCAGTCGCGTTATCGGAGGACCTCTCCGCGCGAGGCGCCCGCGGTGGCCGATGCGGAGCGAGTGATGCGCACGCTGGACACGGATCTCGGGCTGGGCGTCTTCGAGGACGCGGGCACCTCGGCGCCGGCCGAGCTTTCGCTTTTCTCAGACAAGAAGGCCCTCGAGGCGTTTGATCGAAAGGTCGGCGGGATCATGGCGGGGTCGACGCCTCCGGACCACATCGACCTGGGGATCGCCTTCTTCGAGATGGGCCTGTACGATCTCGCGGCGACGCGGTTTCGCTCGGCGGCGAGGGACCCCGACTACCAGGCATCCGGACGTTCGCTCGAAGCGTATGCGCTGATCGCGGGCGGGCGGCCCTTCGAAGCCGTCATGGTGCTGGAGCCGCTCATCGGGGACGCGGAAGTTCCGCAGGACGCAAAGCTCGACGCCTTTTACCTGATGGGCCGTGCGTTCGAGCTCCTCGACAAGCCGGGCGTCGCTCTCGGCTGGTACGAGCGGGTGCGCATGACGAATCCGACGTATCGCGATCTGACGGATCGGATCCGTACGGTGTCCCCGAAGCTCCCTGCGGGAAGATCCAAGGGAAAAAGGTGAGAGAGCTTTCGTGCTGAGGCGACCCTTCCTAGTGTTCCTGGGTCTCGTCGGGTTGCTTGTGGGTGCCGCTGTCGCGTTCATCCAGAGCGAGCGCTTCGCGGGTTTTGCCAAGACGCTGCTTGCCAGGCACATGCCGGCGGAATTCGGGGTTTCGGGCGACTTCGAGGGTTTCGCGATCAGGCTCTTTCCGCCCTCCTTGTCCGTGAATAGGCCCTCCGTGAAAGTCGCGAAGCGGAACATCCTCGACCTCCCCGAGGGGGCTTCCGTCCGAGCCGAGCGAATCGACCTCGTTTTCCGTCCGTTCCAGGTCATTACGGGTAGCATCCGGGTGCACCAGGTGACGGTCGTGAGGGGTGAGGTCGCTATCGCCTTCGGCAAGGGATATTTCGGGCGCAAGGCGACGAGGAAGAAAGGTCTCATGCCCTCGTTTCACTGGGACGAGCTTCTACAAGTTCGCGCCGAATCGATCGAGCTGGTGGACACCCAGGTGCGCGCGACCGTGGAGGACTGGGCGGTCTCCGCGGAGCTCCGAGCGGAGCGGCTGAGGCTCAGTCAATGGTACGGGAAGGGCGGGATGGGCTACGAGCTCGCGCTCCGCTTGCGCGACGTGAAGGGCGAAATGCCAGGCTGGGCGGCGATTCCCTCGCGAATCGATCGGATCGAGGGAGAGGCGAAGCTCAACGCGGCCGGCCTGCAGCTGGAGCGTCTGATGATGAAGCTGGGAGGAGTCCAGGCGGAGCTCGCCGCCGCGGTCAAGGGCGACCTGCTTCAGCCCTCCACCCTCCGGGCGGAGGGCGATCTAGTGGCGGAGGGCGGCCTCGGAGAAGCCCTCGAGCTCGCGCGCTCGTTGGGCGCCGATGTCGGAGGGTCCGCCCGATCGGACTCGCCGTTTTCGGGCAGCTTCTCGCTCGCGACGAAGTTCGCGGCGGATCTGACTCGGATCTCCGAGTCAGCGAAGGCGAGCGGTCAGCTCACGGTCGTCGGATTCAGGAAAGGGCCCTGGGCCGCGGATCGCGTCACCGCTGAGGGGAACTGGGCGGCCGCCGGAGGAGGCGAGGTCGAGCTCACCCGACTGATCGCCATGGCGGCGGAACGCAAGCGGGACGGGGGCCTGAAAGCAGGTCATGGGGGACAAGTGACGATCGGCCCGGTCCGCTTCAAGCCCGGCGGGACGGAGCCCGTGGTCGTGCCGATCGTGCTGGAGCGGGTTCATCCTCACTGGGTGGCCGCACCGGCCGTTCGGGAGCTCTATCCGATCGACGCGAGGGTCAGCGGCAAGGTCGGGTTGACGATCGGCCGCAAGCCCTCGTGGCTCCGAGCCGCGCTGGGCCTGGAGCTCGCGGACTTCCAGGTGGATAATCAGAAGCTCGGAAAGTCGCGCCCCCTCAAACGAGTGCTTCGGGTGCCGAAGCTGCGCCTGGAGGGCTCCGTCCACGTCGACCCGTCCGGCCTTCGGGCCGAGGAGCTCGTGCTCGCCCTCCCGGCGACACGCTTCACAGCCAACGGCAAGCTCGACTTCGCGAGCGGCTTCGACCTCCGCGTGGCCGGGCCGGTGGACCTGGCCGACCTAGGCCAGCTCGCCGAGAACGATATCCGAGGGGTCGGCACGCTTTCCGCCCATCTCCGGGGCCCCCGTTCGCGGCTGATGATCGACTTCGAGCCGGCGCTTCGTTCGGCGGAGTATCTCGGGCTCAAGTTCGGGGACCTCGTGCGGGGCAAGATCTCGCTGGACGAGGATCCGATGGACCTGTTCTTCGAGGGCGTGCAGGTCGAGCGCGGTGGCACCCGGTACGCGGTGGGCGGCAAGGTCGCGCTGGGTGACGTCGAGGCCATCGATCTGACGGCGCTGATCTCGCGGGGTGACATGTCCGAGTTCATCCCCGTATTCGACCGCCTGACGTCGGGGCTCTGGTGGTTCCCCTCGTCGCTCGCTGGCGAGATGCGCGGCGAGGTCCGGGTGCATGGGGGGCTCGGGTTAGACGCGCTCATCGTCGACGGGGCGCTCGAGGGCTCGGGCTGGGACTACCTCGGCGAGAGGATCTCGACGGTTTCCCTGAAGGGCGGCTACGACCGGGGCCGCTATCACGTTTCGTCCTTCCGCGCCGTCAAGAGGAACGGAGCGCTGGAGGGCGCCATCTCGTACGGGGCGGACCGGGTCTTCGACTGGTCGTTCAAGACGGAGAACCTCGAGCTGAGCGAGATCGACTACGTCGCGCGGCTTGATGTTCCAGTCCGCGGGCGCCTGTCGGTGCTCAGCAGCGGGCGGGGGCGGGAGGGCTCGATCGATTCGAACAGCTCGTTCGATCTCACGGATTTCGCGGTCCGGGGCGTCGGGGTCGCCCCGAGCGAACTTTCCCTGAGGACGTCGGGTGGCTCGGCCAGCGTGAAGGGAGTCGCGTTCGGCGGCCAGGGATCGCTCGAGATGAGTTACGGCTTCACGCCGGGTTCGCCGAGCTATCTCAAGATCGATGCCCGCTCCCTGGAGTTCACTCCCCTGCTTCTGCTCATCAGCCCCGAGCTGATCCGGGATCGCGCGCTCTCAGGATACGTTGCCGGTATCCTGGAGCTTTCGTTCAGGTCCGGAGAGGTCGAGAAGGGGACCGGGCGGCTCGAGGTGCTCGACTACCAGCTCGTCAAGACCGGGGCTCGTTTCGCCCTGGCGAATCCCGTCGATGTGAGAATCGAGAAGGGGAGTTTCGACCTGGGGGATTTCGCGATCCTGGGGAATCGTGGAAAGGTTTTGCTGACGCTCCACTCCCGGTCGGCCGAGATTCAGGGCGGATTCAGCGGCGATCTCGATCTGTCCCTGGTCGAGTTTTTTACGGGGGCGGTCTCGGACGCGAAGGCGGTCTGTCGGCTGGACATCGACATCGCGGGATCCTTGACGGCCCCGCGTTTCTCCGGGACGGCGTCGCTGGACGGAGGCTCGATCCGCATTCCCTCCGTCGAGGCGGCGATCGAGAACCTGTCGGGCAACCTTCGCCTCCGACAGAACGGCATAACGGTCGAGAGGTTGGCGGGCGATCTCTCGGGAGGCCACGTGGAGGCCGACGGCCAGATTCACGTTTTCGCGGACCGGTATCCCACGCTCCGTCTTGCCGGCCGGCTGGCGGGGAGCAAGCTCAAGGTCTATCCGTTCCAGTTCGTCACGGTACGGGGAAAGCTCGACGTGCACGGAGAGAAGCCCCCCTACGCGGTCGATGGCGCGATGACAGTGGATGGCGCGCTTACGCGCGAGAAGTTCACCGGGCAGGCATCCGGCCGAGGAAGCACCTCTGCGAGGTACAACCCCCCGCCGCTCTTTCAGACTCGGGGAGACCTGCCGCTCTTTCGTCTTAACATCGGTGTCGCGGCGGAGCGGGGCGTGCTCGTGCAGAATGATCTCTTCGACGCGGAGCTGAAGGGACGTGTCACGGTCGTCAACACGCTCGAGGCTCCGAGGCTGCTGGGGTCGGCCGACGTGCTTCAAGGCAAGATCACCTTCAAGGACCGGGTCTTCGCGGTTCAGTCGGCCGCGATCAACTTCGACAACCCCGCGGTCCTGAACCCCCGATTCAATCTCACTGCGCACTCGGACCTGACGGGCACCAAGGTTCAGTTCTACGCCTACGGCCGTCCGGACAGCTACCGCATCGAGCTCAGCTCGACGCCCGTGCTGCCGGAGGCGGAGATCCTCTCGCTCCTCGCGCTCGGAATCACATCGGACGAGGTCAAGCGACTCCGCTCGACGGATCGGTCGGCAGTCGAGCAGAGTGAGGCCGTCTCCATCGTGTTGCACTCCACCGATTTCAACCGCGACCTCAAGGACAGGACCGGTCTGGACATCCAAATCGACGAGTCCCTGAACCCGCAGGTGGGCACCAGTATTTTTCGGCCCCGCTCCGAGACCGAGGCGACCGGCTCCGTTCCGAAGATCGTGATTCGGCGCCCGTTCGGAAAGAGCTTCGATCTATCGGTCGGTAGCACGGTGGGAGTGGGCACCAGCTCCCAGCGAGAGGTGAACGCGGAATTCAAGGTCGTACCGGGCCTCTCGATCATCGGCGTCTGGGACAGTCTTGAAGGAGCGGATTCGCAGGCCAACCGAACCTCGTACGGGGTCGACGTGAAGGTTCAGAGGCGATTCAAGTGAGGGCTCTCGTCGGCCTCTGGCTGCTGCTGGCCGGGGCCGCGTCAGCGGCGGATCCGATAGTCGAGATCGACCGGGTGGAAATCAACGGCGTCACGGTTCTTGAGGGGCGCGCGGTCGAGGGGGCGCTCGAGATCGGGGTGGGCGAGCCGCTCGATCGCCTGAAGGTCGTGCGCAGCTCCGAGAATATTCTGCGTCTCTATCGGGATCGCGGTTACGACGACGTTCGGATTCGGAGCGCCTTGCGCCGGGACGCCGCGGAGGGACGAGGAGGTGAGACCGTTCTCCAGTTTTTCGTGGAGGAAGGTCTGGCGACTCGCGTCTCCTCCGTTCGCGCCGAGCTCGTGGGCGGAGGCCAGGATCCGGTTCTCAAGGCGCTTGAGGCGAGGATCGAAGCGGGCCTGGTCGAGTTCGAGAATGAGTCGGCCGGGAAGGAGCGCCTCGAGGCGTTGCGGCGGAGCGTGCTCGACGCGCTCGCCAGAGAGGCGTACATCGGGGCGAGCGTGATCCGCTCGGAGGTCGAGCCGGTCCGGGCAGGCGTGCCCCGAGCCGACGACGCGCCTCCCGCCGCCCGCTGGGTCGACGTCCGACTTACGGTGGACCCCGGCGATCAGGTCGCGTTCGGCTTTCGCGGAAATTCGATTTTCACCCAGGGCAGGATCCGCGATTGGATCGAAGAGCAGCGGCTCGTGGGGTTCGGTCCGGACTACGTGGCGGCGATCCGCAAGCGAATCGAGGACGAGTATCTTTCGATCGGCCACCCGCTTGTGAAGGTTCGGGCCTTTTCCTTCTCTCGCGGCGCCGGACGCCGGCATGTCACTTTCGTGATCGACGAGGGACCCAAGACCACGATTGAAGGGGTCGAGTTCGATGGTCCCGTGGTCTTCGATTCGGAGACCTTGCGTCGGAAAATGATGTCGCTGGCCTCTCCGCTCGTTCAGAAGGGCGTCTTCGTCGAGAAGGAGGCGGAGCGGGCGGCGGCGCTTCTCGTGGAGTGGCTCAAGTCCGAGGGCTATCTGGCGGCCAAGCTCGTCACGATCAACAAAATCCAGATTCCGAAGAGGCATCGGGTGAGGCTCGTGGTCTACCTTTACGAGGGAGAGCGGACGATCGTTCGTTCGGTGACCATCCGACACGCGATCGCGCTGGGGGGGAGCGAGATTCGGGACATCCTCGGCGTCGGCGAGGGCTTTGCGTTCGATCTGGTCGGCTTCAACGAGGGGCTCGAGGCCTTGAAGGCGGTCTACAGGGCGCGCGGCTACCTCGACTTTCGCGTTGTGAACGAGGGCGAGGAGAATGTCGTGCGCTACGCGAGCGAGAACCGTCTCGTGGACATTGAGCTGGTCCTGGACGAGGGCCTCCGCTATCGGATCGGTCGCATCGACGTCGACGGCCTGGGCAGGACCCGCGAGGCGGTCGTGAGGCGTGAGCTGACGTTCTCGGAGGGAGATCTCGTGGAGGAGCCGAAGCTGACCGAGACCGAGTCGCGGCTTCGGCGGCTGGGGATTTTCGCAGCCGTGACGCTGCGGACGGTCGACATTCCCGAGCGGCCCGGCTTCAAGGCGATTCGCGTGTCGGTTCAGGAGGGCTCGCCGGGCGTCGTGGGCGGAGGCCTCGGTTACCGGAACGATCTGGGCGCGCGCGCGTTCGCTCAGGTCGCGTACGGCAACGTCTGGCACCGCAACCACACGCTCGCTCTCAATATCGCCGGGAACTACCGGACGGACGAGGAGTCGTGCATCAATCGCGTGAAATCCATCGTCGTTCAGGCTCTGGACGGCTCGTCGTGCTATCCGGAGTACCAGGTGGAGCTGGCCTACATCTGGCCGTGGTTCGCGTTTGGGGAAACGACCTTACGGCCTTCCGTAACGGTCGAACGCACCCAGTTTCTCCAGTTCGACGCGTCGACGACGTCTTTCCTGACCGCGCTCGAGCGCCGCCTCCTGCGATCGACGAATCTCGTCGGCTCATTCGGCTACAGCCTGGAGTACACTCGCCAGTTCAACGCCCCGATCGCGATCGACAACTCGACGGAACGCATCGGGGCGTTGATTCCGAGTCTTCGGCTCGACCTGCGCGACAATTCGCTCGCCCCCACTCGGGGCGCGTTCTTTCATACGTCCTTCGAATGGGCCTCACCGGTCCTGGGTTCCCAGAGCTTCCCGCTCGGCAGTCCGTCCGTGCCGGTGGGCTACTTTCGGACGCAGGGCCGGGCCGACGGGTTCGTGCCCCTCGGCGGCGACGTCACCTGGTACGTCTCGTTTCGCGCGGGCTTCGAACGCAACAACGAGCCCCCGCCCGCGAACGACCCGAACAATCCCTACTATCGCATTCCGCTCATCAAGCAGTTCACCCTCGGCGGAGCCGGCAGCCTGCGCGGATTCAAGGAGCAGGAGCTCAACGTCGGGGATCTGGCGATTCGCGGAACGCTCTCGTACGTGAACTACCGCACCCAGCTCGATATTCCGTTCGCCGGGCCCATGCGCTTCGGGCCGTTCATCGACGCGGCGAATCTGCTGGTCGATCAGTTCTCTTTCGGGCGGCTCCGCTACGGAACGGGCGTCGGGTTCCACTACCGGAGCCCGGTCGGCCCCGTGAACTTCGACCTCGGCTTCAAGGTCGACCCGCAGCCCGGCGAGGAGCCGTTCCAGTTCTACTTTTCGATCGGCGTGATCTAGGAGGGGAACTGGCGTCGAGAATATGGACAAGTCGCGTGGGGACTCCATCGAAGAGCCTCATTTTGTGGAGTTTTGCGACAGGCCTCTACTTTCGCAGCGCCATCAGGCTCAGGAATTCAAAGACCAGGGCGGCGCCCAGGAGGGACGTGAGCTCCGAATGATCATAAGGAGGAGAGATCTCCACCACGTCCGCGGCCACGAGGCGAAGGCCGTGGAGCCTGCGCACGCACTCCAGC
>CAYJTX010000037.1:0-443 GCA_964372615.1 uncultured Bacteriovoracaceae bacterium
ATCTGTTCGGTGGGAAACGCGGACAATCGGCTGGTCGCGGATGGCGCCACCGACGCATGCAAGCCCTATGGGCAGTTGTGGATCGCTGAGGGCGCAGAGCCCCAGTTTCTCGCGCGTTTCGGGGTGCGTGCGCTTCCGGGCATCGGGCCGTCGACTGAGCGGTGGCTCGCGGGTCGGGGCGTGCGGACTGTCTCGGCGCTCCAGGCGTTCTCGGAGGAGACCCTCACGAGGCACCTGGGCGAGTACGGCCGGTACCTTCACGACATCGCCTGGGGACGGGGCTCGACGAAGTTCCACGAGCCCCCGAAGTCGCGCTCGATCTCTCGCGAGATGACTTTTGATCGGGATATCGGCCAGGCGGATGAGCTCCGCTCGAGGCTTTGGGAAATGTGCGCCGACCTGGCCGCCAGTCTGCGTTCTGAGCAGCTCTATGCACGTACTAT
>CAYJTX010000037.1:453-14556 GCA_964372615.1 uncultured Bacteriovoracaceae bacterium
CTTCGAGACGCTTAGCCGGAGCCGGGCGCTCGAGGCGCCCGTCAGGAGCGACGACGAGCTCTACGCGGTGGTGCTTTCACTCTTCGATCGGACCTGGGAACGGGGACGGCCGGTGCGGCTTCTGGGTGTCGGCGTCGTTCCAGGAACCGGGACCCGGCAGTTCGATCTTTTCGGGGAGTCGCCCGTGCGGGCCGAAAAAAACGAACGCCTCGACGCGCTCAAGGATTCCGTGCGAAAACGTTTTGGCGAGCAGGCGCTCGTGACGGGCCGAGATCTGCCAACGGCGCCAGAGCGGCCAACGCGGCCACGGAGAATGCACACATGATTCCGTTTGACCCGAGCCGGCTTGACCCGAAGGCGCTCGCGGAGCTGAGTGCGCTCGTGCGGGAGCTTCCGCCGGAGAAGGTCCACCAGATGCAGTCCCTCATGCACAACGCGATGGCGGGCTTTGATACGAAGGCGGGTATGGAGGAGTTTGAGCGGTCCCTCCCGCCGGGGTTCCGCGAAAAAATGCTTGGCATCTGCCTGCGTTCCATGGGCGAGAACGCAGCTGTGGCCGCACCGGAACCGGAAGCGACAAGCACTGACCTGCCCGGCTCAGTTCGAGACGCGCGCCTGACCGTGCTTCGAGCCGTGGCTGGGGGGAGCGTCGGTCCAGACGAAGCTTACGGGCTCCTGTTCACGGACTAGCGGGAAGGTCGCGCGGCCTGCTGCCGGCGCCGATCTGAGGCGACCCCTGATAGCCGATAAGGCCGCAGCCGTGCCGCTCACCTGACAGCACTGCTCCTAGGGATGTCTTCTTCCAAAGCTCATCCGGTCGGATTGGCCTTTTCATGAAACCCGGATTGCATTTGTTGCGAGGGTGGGCGCCCCTCGTTTCCGCAATTGCCCTGTCCATTCCTGCCTATGCCCTGGACGAAGCACCGATGATCCGGGTCAATCCATCAGCTTCTGGTAGAGGTAGGTCGTCTCGAGCGCCCGGCGGTGAATCTCCTGCTCGAGGTTCGCGGCGGCGCCGTGGCCGCCCTCGATGTTCTCGAAGTACAGCACCGGGTGGCCCTGCGACTCAAGGCGGGCTACCATCTTGCGGGCGTGGCCGGGGTGCACGCGGTCGTCGAGCGTCGAGGTGACGAGAAAAATCTCGGGGTAAGCCGCGCCAGCGCGCGCGTTCTGAAAGGGCGAGTACTTCAAGATGGCCTCGCGAATCGCTGGCGTGCTCGAATCGTCCGGATCCCCGTACTCGGCAAGCCAGCTCGCGCCCGCCAGTAGGCGGTGGTATCGGAGCATGTCGAGCAGCGGCACCTGGCAGACGACCGCACTGAATAGCTCGGGTCTCTGCATCGCGACTGCTCCGACGAGCAGGCCGCCATTGCTGCCACCCTGGATCGCGAGCCGCAGCCTGGAAGTGATTCCGGTCTTCTCGAGATCCTCCGCGACCGCGATGAAGTCGTCGAAGGCGCGCTGGCGGTGCTCCTTGAGCGCCGCCTGGTGCCAGCGGGGCCCGTACTCTCCGCCGCCGCTGATGTTGGCGAGCACGTAGATGCCGCCCTTCTCGAGCCAGAGCTTGCCGAGCACCGTGAGATAGGAGGGTGTCATCGCCGCCTCGAAGCCGCCGTAACCGTAGAGCAGCGTCGGAGATCCCGCACGGGCTCGGCTCGGGCGAATCACGAAGTACGGCACGCGGGTGCCATCCCGACTCAGGGCAAAGCGTTGTTCGACCTTCACTCCGCGGGCATTGAACCGGGGCGGGAGGCTGCGGAGCGGTTTGGGTTCCGCGCCCGGGCCGTCGAGCCACGAGAGCGTCGTCGGGACCGCGAAGCTCGAGTACTCGGCGATCCAGGAGGGAGAAAAGGCGTCAACTGCGACTGCTCCCACTGACCCGGTGTCAGGAAAGGCCTGCGCCTCGGCGAGCCAGCGGCGGGGGCCCCCGGCGACACGTCGAAGTCGCGCGATCCGGCCTCTGACGTTATCCAGGTAGGTCACGTAGATCGCGTCGCTCGTCTGGTGCAGGGACTGGAAGGCCATGCTGGCGGACGGAGCGAAGACGATCTCCGGCGCAGCCTCGAGGGCTGAGAGATCCAGCGCGACGACGACGCCCGACGGATACGTCGAGCCGTGGGCCCTCCAGTCCGAGCGCAGCAGAAAGAACGCGCGGCCCTCGAAGACTCCCGAAAAGCTAGCGGCGTCGGGGACCGGCAGTCGGGTCAGCCGCCCGTCGGCGGCTCGCAGATGCGTCTGCTCCTCGAAGAAGGAGGGCGTGCGCGTGACGAACGAGTAGTTTCCGCCCGGCGTGAAGACGGAGTGACCTGTGGCGATGACATCGGTCGTCTCGGCTTCGAATATTTTCCTGGCGTCGGCGAGGGGCGTGCCGCGGCTCCAAACTCTCACCTGCCGCGGGTAGCCTGAGGTCGTAAGCGACCCCGGCCCGAAGTCCGTGCCGACGAAGAGCGTATCGGCGTCGATCCACGAGACGCTGGACTTCGCTTCGGGAACCGAAAAACCGCCCGCGACGAACTCCCTGCTCTCGACATCGAACTCCCGGTAAACGGACGCGTCCTTGCCGCCGCGGGAGAGCTGCAGGATGCAGCGGCGAAAAAGGGGAGGGAGGCACTCAGCCCCCTTCCAGACCCAGTTCTCGCGTTCGGCGGTGGCGAGGGCATCCAGATCGAGCAGGGTTTCCCAGCGGGGGTTCTTTCGGGGATAGAGGTCGGGCGTCGTCCGTCGCCAGAGGCCTCGGACCTGCTTGCGATCCTGCCAGAAGTTGTAGATGCGCCCCCCGCGCAGGGCCGGCATCGGGATGCGATCCTCCGCCAGGAGAATCTTTCGGATCTCCCTTTCGGCTCGGCGATGGCGTGGGTCGGTTTTCAAGCGGGAGAACGCGCGCTCGTTGCGTTCGCGAACCCACGCGAGGGGCTTGTCGCCCGAGACCTCCTCGAGCCAGAGGAACGGGTCATCGGTAGCGGATTCGGCGGGGTGGCGTGGCACAGGTTCTCCGGGCGCGGTCGCGCAGGCTGCCGTGCCCAGGAGAAGCATTACGAGAAGAGGACCGGGGGCACGAAATGGAAGTTTCATGGCCCAAGCCTAAGAGGCGAGGATCGCTGGATGCAACCCCGGAATCAGCCGCCGAGGTTCGGCGGGAGATCCAGTTGCCAATCGCCGGCCGAGCCGGCGGGTACGCCGCCCGGAGGGCCCGTGACGCCAGGCGTGCCGGCGTCGCTCCCTGCGGGGACTTCGGTGATCGGCTTGACCTTTGTGGTGGCGACCTCCCTCTGCTCCGGGCCGCCCACGTAGAGAATACCGAGGTCGGTGTTCTGGGCCGGCTGGATGATCTGGGTATCGACCTTGGAAGTACGCGGGTCAATTCCGTCGATGCCGATCAGCGAACCCAGAAAGGTGTTTTCCCTCATCCAGAGGGAGCGGATGGGCCGGGTCTCGTTCTGCCCGGTAAAGAGCTTCCAGCGAGCGACGGTCGTCGCGCCCTGGACTTCGTCCACGCGGCGGATGCTCATGTTGAAGTTTCGATAGGTATTGTCTATTCCGTTCTGGAGGTACCGTAGCCTCAGCGTTCCGCCGTGGGTCGTGTCGATTCCGGGCGCGCTCAACCGGAGTGCCCGGTGATCGTCGTCGACACCGTCGATGTGAATCTGGAAGCCCTCGCGGATATCGGCTTCGTTGTAGCAGGCGTCGTCGATTCGAAGGCCGGTCAGTACTCCTTCGGCGTTAGAGAACACGAAGACCCGCGTCCACTCGGCCTCGCCGTTCTCGACCCTCATCTCTCCACTGACGTCGACGAGGTGCTGGCCTCCCGTTCTCTCCTCCTGGGTACAGGCGCCGGCGAAGGCGTCGGGCGCAAGGAGGCCGGATAGAAGAACCGTGAGCCGGAGTGGGGTTGCGATCGTCGGTAGCATGTCTTTTCGGGATTGCCAGCCGCGTGCCAAGCCGGGGTGTGTCGCCATTGGCTAAAACCGGGATAACCGCGTTGAAAATCAGCAGCCTGCCGGAGCTCGGCGCGAGCAGAAGCGCCGAGGAAAGGACTAGCGCGCTAACGCCTGACTAGCTTTTAGACGGGTATCGGAATTTCCACAGTCAGCGAAAACTCGAGGTACGACTGTTCGGGGGGGCACGGGTGATCCCTCGAGGGGCGGTTCTGGTCGTACCTTCCCGATCAGCTCCGGAAGTGGTTCATTCTGCTGGCGTACTCGATCCGGCCCAAGCGCACGTCGCTTGACCGGCTCGATCGCGCGAGCCGCCGGCTCGAGGCGGTGCTGGACCTGCCCTCGGCCTTTGGGTCGTTGAGCGGAGGAGCGCGCGCGTCCTCGAGGGTCGCGAACTTCTGGCCGCGATCGCGCACCTTCTTTGAAATCCACGACGGAGCAACCCCCTCGCATTCTTGCCCGGCCGCCGCGATTTGCCGCTGAATCTCGTAGCCGCACGGCCCGGCTTCAGAGGCGAAAGGCAACTTCTCGCGGCCGCCGCGAGAGAGCTGGGTCACCAACCCGACAAATCTTGTATGTTCCACCCGACCCGCCCTCCGTTTTGTGGCTCTGTTGCGCGGCAAAACCGTTCATTAGCCCGCGTACCACGGACTGGGCGGGTCACATCATTCTGTCCAGGTCGCTCGCGACACGGCTCCTGTGTCAGTCGTGAATAGGGTCGAAGGAATGGGAGTTTCGACTGGCGCGGATCGTGCCCCAGGATGTCCAACGAGAATCAAAATGCCCTCGTCGCCTCGACGCTCATACAGGGCCGCCCACTGGGCCCGCGAATCCTCGCCCTCGAGGCGGCTGACGACCTGACGGATCAGAGCCAGCCAGTGCATCCTTCTAGGATACACCTCCTTTGGCGGAGGCCGAAATGACCTCAGGCGTCTCCCAGAAGATTTCTGAAGTGCGTGAGCAGGCTGGTGCCAGCGGCCTCCGTTTCGCAGTAATAGCCCCGCTTCGCGAGGTCATCCACGAGCGTCTGAAGGTAGGGCCGCGCGGGATCGGCGATGCAGATTCGGGCGTGAGGACCCGCGAGGCGGGGAATCAGCCCCGCCAGCTCCGCCGGCTGGTGACTGTCGTAGAGCACGTCGCTGGCAACGATCCAGTCGTAGGGTCCCCCCTGTACCAGGGCCGCGCCTTCGCGCCAGTCGGACTCGATGTACCGGATGCGGTCGGTGACGGAGTTCAGCTCGGCGTTTCTCCGGAGAAACGGCCCGACGTCGGGATGCGAGTCCGAGGCGGTGACATGGGCGCCGAGGCGCGCCGCCACGAGAGTGGGAAGCGCGAGCCCGCAGCCCAGCTCGAGAAACCGCAAGCCGTGAAGCTCCCGGGCGGGCAGGCGTGCGAGGTGTTCGGCAAGGGCCCTCGCGGCGGGCCAGAGCACGCCGAAGTAAGGACAGAGCCTGTCGAGCTCCTCGGTGCGGCCTTCGCGCTGGAGCCTCTCAAAGCACTCGTCGATCGCGGTATTGAGGTCGGCCACGGTCTCCAGATGAAGAACGAGGTTGCCGACGCGCTCGGTGCGGGACTGCGTCTGATAGACTGGCATGGTCGGCCCATGTGCCCCGTACCCTGGCGAAACGTCAAGGCAGACGACCGCGTGGCCGTCTGATAGAGACTGCGTCATGAATGCTCCCCAGCCGAGAGAACATCACGAGATCGTCGCCGGCGTAGCGGCCGAGGTGAAAGAGCGCGTTCGGGATCGCCTCCCGGTCCACATCTATAAGGGTGGGGTACACCACTTCGTGCCCATCCCGGGCGATCGCCGCTTCCGGTCCCGCCCGATCGACATCTCCGGCCTGAATCGCGTGCTCGAGATCGACCCGGTCGCGCGAACCTGCATCGCCGAACCGGGCGTGACTTTCGCGGACCTGCTTCGCGAGACGCTGCGGCACCGCCTGATCCCGACCGTCGTCCCCGAGCTCGAGGGCATCACCGTGGGCGGCGCCGTGGCAGGCTGCTCGGTGGAGTCGATGAGCTTCCGCGAAGGCGGCTTTCACGACTCCTGCCTCGAGTACGAGCTCGTGACGGGCGACGGGCAGGTGATCCGCTGCTCTCGCGAGCGGGAGCCCCTGGCCTTCGACATGGTCCACGGCTCCTACGGAACGCTCGCGATCCTGACGCGCCTCAAGTTCCGCCTCGTTCCTGCGAAGCCCTACGTGCGGGTGGAGTATCGGAAGTTCGCGGATTTCTCCGCGTTCAACGAGGCGCTGGCGAGCGCGTGCCGGGTCGAGTCGCGTGCGATCGGGGGCGGCCACGACTTCGTCGACGCCATCGCCCACTCGCCGACGGAGTGGGTGCTCTGCCTGGGCTGGTTCGTGGAGAGCGCTCCCTACACGAGCGACTACCGGCGCGAGAAGATCTTCTACAAGAGCACGCGTGAGCGGCCGCAGGACTACCTCACCACGGAGCAGTACTGCTTCCGGTACGATACTGAGTGCCACTGGCTGAGCCGTTCCGTGCCGGGGCTCGAGAACCCCTTCGTTCGCCGGCTCGTGGCGCGGCGGGTGCTCGGTTCGACGAATCTCATCCGGTGGTCCGGACGGCTGGACCGGATCCTGCGCCTGAAAAAGAGACCCGACGTCGTCGTCGATGTATTCATCCCCTCGAGGCGGCTCGAGGAGTTTTGCGACTGGTACCGCCGGGAACTCGACTACTGGCCGCTCTGGATCGTGCCGTACCGGATTCCGCGGATGTACCCGTGGGTCTCGAACGCCCATGCCGCGAAGATGGCGGGCGACGAGCTCATGATCGACTGCGCCGTGTATGGCAAGCCGAACTCACGGCGTGACGTCGATTACTCGGAGCGGCTCGAGCAGAAGACCTATGAGCTTGGGGGGATCAAGACCCTGATCTCCCGGAACCACTACACGCAGGACCGCTTCTGGGAGATCTACCACCGCGGGAATTACGACGAGACCAAGCGGCGGCTCGACCCGCAGGGGGTCTTCAAGGGCCTTTACGAGAAGTTCCACCGGTAGAGCCCGGTGACGTGGCGCCCTGACCCTCGCTACCGAGGCTCTTCAGGACGGAACTCCGCGTGGAACCGCGACCGCTCGGGCGCGACGCCCATGCGGGCCCGCAGCCAGGCCTTGTGGAACCGATAGCGTTGCGCGTCCCCGACGCGGAACCGGTCTAGGCCCTCGAGCATTTCCTTGGGTGAGAGACCCACCCCTCCCGACTCTCGCATCTTGAGGCGCTCGAGGCGCTCGACTTCCTCGTAAAGGACGAGTGCTACCTGGTCGAGCACGACGATCGTGCCGAGGGTCTCGCGGGGCATGTTTTCCGGGAAACGATTCCTGAGCGCGCGCGAGAAGAGCGGCCAGCGCCGGAGCGGGTGGAGCACCCCCACCGCGAAATCCGACCCCAGGGTCGTCTGCAGGCGGTAGTCGAGCCGGCGCATCCAGTCGTACATCGCGGTGAGGACGCTGTCGCGGATGCGGGTGTAGCGCATCCGGTTCAGGTCGCGCCATTCGGCGATGAGCTCGAAGCGTCCGTCCACGTCGAGATCGCCGGGCAGGAACGACTCCTGTACCTGGATCCCGAGTCGATGGACGAACTCGCGCGGGATCGTGTCGAAGCGGGTCAGCTGATAGGGGATCACGAGGGCGTTCGATGACGCCTCCGCGAACGCGATCCTGGGGACTTCGCTGCAGAAGAGCTCGCGCGTATCGTCGAGCCGCATGCCGAAGTCGTAGGGAATGTTCGCTCCGGCCGCGGTCGCCTGCCGGGCCCGTCGAAAGAGCAGCTCCGCCGCCCGGTGAGCGAGCGCGGCGTCGGGGTGGCGGTAGAGCGCGGATCGGACTTTTCCGTCCGTCAGGTACTTTTCGATCGGCTCGGCGACGACGCCGATCTCGAGGTGGGCCTCGATGGTCCAGACGCGGGGCGCTCCGGTTGGCGCGGGCTCACCCGGGCGCGAGCCTGGCGGCTCGACATACACGAGCGCCGAGTGGCTGAACTGGCTGTCCTGGTCGCCCAGCCGGGCAATCGCGGCGCTCGTGAAGGCGTCGCCCCGGCTGAGCAGGATGTCTCCCGAGCGCAGGTCGGTGACCGGGTTGAAGCCCGACTGCCCGTCGGCGCGAAGCAGCCAGGGCGCGGTTCCCTGGAATACGCGCGTCTTGTTTTCAGGATCGAATCCTGCGGCCGAGAAGCGCCATTCGCCGACCATGTCCTCGATCGTGCGTCCCGCGCGCAGGATCGCGCGCGAGGCGTTGAGGCAATCGTCCGGCACTCGCGTGGGGGCGCGCTCGAAATCGGCGAGCTTCCGTCGAAGCGAGAGGCGCCCGTCGAAGAGCGCGCGAATCACGGCGAGCGCGGTTTCCTGAAGCGTCGCCCGGTCGAAGACCACGGCCGGCGTGCTGAAGAGGGCGTCGTAGATGTCCGAGAGGTCGCGGCCGCAGCTTTCAGGCCTGAACTCCTCGCTGTTCACGAAGGTCAGGAAGTCCTGCGCCGCGATTGAGAGATCCGTCGGAATGAAGACGGTAGGGTCGGTGTAGCCGCCGGGTTCCCGGCGAGGGGGTTTGCTGGAGCAGGCACCGATCAGCAGCGCGGCGGTCATGGCACCGGAGATCGAGAGACTTGCGACCCAGCGGCGGACGGGGGGGCTCATGTCCTCCTTTTCGGTCAGCTTTCCTGTTTTCGCGAGGGCGTGCGCGGCGCGTTATGGCAGCTGGAGGCTCGGTGGGCAGGCCGCCAGCGCATCCAGGGCGAAGTAGGTCGCGCCACTTTCGATGCGTTGCTTCCACGCCCGGAGGCGCTTCTGGGCCTGGTCGTGGCGCCTCTTGAGGGCGGGATCGAGCGATCCGTACATCGCCTGCGCCATGAGGATGCGGCTCAGGTACCAGGCCGGGAAGCCGTAGGCATCGCGCGCGAGCAGGGAGCGGGGGTCCTGGTGCTGAATGGTGTGGCCCATCTCGTGGAGCAGGGAGACGAGGAATCGCCAGGCAGGCGTGGGGTTTCCGATCCGCTCGGCGTCGGCGGTCACGTCGCCGAGGTACTGCTCGCGGATCTCCCGGATCTCGTCAGGGTCTTGATCGTCGCGCAGGTGGCGCCACGGCAGCCAGTCGCTTCGGCCCTCCCAGGCGTCGATCCACTGAGTGGAAAGAAGAATCGGGGAGTCCGCGCCGAACGGAACGACCGCGGCGGCCACTGCCGGCACCGCCGGGGCATGGAGGATGCGGCCCTGATCGCGAAGCGCGCGAAGCTGGCCGGCGGCCGCTGGAGCGCACGGAGCGAGGGCAGAGATGTGCGCGTCGAGGGCGTCGCGGCCGGCACCGCTCAGAGGCCGAGGAGCGTCGGTGCCGTCGGGCCCGCTGTCGAAGTGGTCGAGCTCGGCCAGGAAATCAGGGTGAGCGCCTTCGGCGCGGGCCTTTTCGGCGAGAGGCCGGAGCATTTCTTCTGTATCCGCTAGGCGGAGTGCGGGGAAGTGCGACTCGCCGCCGACTTCTTCCAGGGGAAGGACTCTGTCGCGCGCGTCCCTGCGGCCATTCCGATTCTTGTCCTGAAATCGCGTGCGGACGGGTCGCGGCTGGACGTCGTTCGATGGGTAGTGGTAGGTGACGGTTTCGCCGTCGGGGACCGTCAGCCGGGTGAGGCGCCCGAGCCCGTCGCGCTCGAGAATGAGGCGGCCGGGATTGGGGGCCGCGAGTGCCTGAGTTGTTGCGAGGATGACACAAAGCGCAGCACTGAGCCGTAGGTGAGCGAGGGTGGGCTTCATGCGTTGCGTCATAACATCAGTTGAGTTAATTTGTCAAATTTAACGCCGAGCCGAGAAGCTCGCGGACCGAGGGGTGGGGAGTGGTGAAGGTTTGGAGTTGGCTTGGGGTCTTGGCACTGCTGATGAGCGTTCAACCGGTCGCGTTCGGATCCTCTGACGTCCTCCTCCTCGGCGACTCGCATACGGTGGGGGCGTTCGGCCGAGTCCTGGATGGGCTCCTCCGAAAGACAGGTCGGGTGACCACCCTCGCTCGCGGCGGAATTTCGGCGCACCAGTGGTTGACCGGCGAAGGGCTCAGCTACGGGTACTGGGATCGCTTCGCGGACGGCACGGAGAGCCGCGGCCAGGTGGCGGAGACTCCTCGGATCGACGTCCTCCTGGCGGCGGAGGCGCCCGCGACGGTCGTCGTCGCGCTCGGCGCGAATCTCATGGGCGCGCCGGGCGAGTTCATCCGCGAGAGCACGGAGGGACTTGCGCTCGCCCTCTCGGGGCGCCCCTGCTTCTGGATCGGGCCGCCTCACGCCCGGGCGGCGAGCGACGCCGAGCGGGAGCGGGTGATCCAGGCGATCCTCGCTGGAATCGGTGGGAGGTGCGCCTTCATCGATAGCAGGCCGCACGCTCGTTACCCGGACTCAGGCGGCGACGGCGTGCACTTCGATCACCTGGGCGACGCGGGCCGCGCGCTCGCGGAGGGCTGGGCGCGGGCGGTGTTTCGGCAACTCGGGACCCCTTGAGTTGAGTGGGTTCAGCTCCCGATCATCGCGTACACGACAATAGCGGGCGGTAGCGCGAAGCCGGCTGCGAAGGCAGCGAGCGTGAAGAGAGCGGCGATGGACCCGCCCGCGAACGCGAGACGGTCACTGGCCGACGGCGTGGCCTCATCCGGCTTCGCCAGCTTGAGCTGATCCCTCAGCTCCCCGACTTTCATCGTGAGGAGCGAATCGTAGCCCTGGCCTACGGGAGCTGTCCTGAGGCGACCGACGTAAAGATTCCCGCTCTTCCTGCCGCGAACGAACGCCCGAAAGGTCTTTCGCGGATTCATGAAGAGTCCGAGCCCGAAAGCCGCGAGGTTCAGGACCCAGGCGACCGCGTATCGACCGCAGCCGGAGCCGACCTCCCACGCGCCGATCTCCGCTTCGCCCATCGTGGTCGTCGGATACTCGGTCAGGACGTGGTGGAGGTCGTGGAGCCGCACGACGCTCCGCCGGGCTTCGATGTTCGGGAAGTAGAACGGGATCGGGCCCAGCGTGACTCGCACCCACCTTGACTCGTAGTTGCCCCCGGCGCTGAAGCCGTTACGGGTGAAGTAGAGATTCCTGCCCTCGAGGACGGTGAGGGAAGCATCGTACGTCATGGGGCCCGTATACTCCCCGAGGCAGGGGTTGGCTACTGGCCCACCCGGAGCAGTGACGCGTTCGAGAAGAGCGCGAGCGCCCTCTGCTGGCCGTCGAGCGGGATTACGCGAAAGGAGTAGGTGCCCCAGCCGGGCAGGTGCTGGGCCGGTACGACGACGACGCGCCCTGCGGTACCCTGCGTGAGCACATACGTGAGCCGGTAAGGATCGGGCGTGTTGCCGTTCGGATTCGAGAAGGGGAGGTTCGGCCGCGAGACCTCGAGGTAGACGGACGCCGTTCCCCCGAACTGCGAGAGATCGAAGTCGATCGGCACCGCGAGCCAGGGATTGCCGACCTGGAGCTGGATCTGACCCGCGAGCAGTGGCTGGGGTGCGATCGGCGCGGGCGTGGGGGTTGGAGTCGGTGTGGGCGTCGGAGTGGGCGATGGCTCCGGTCCGGGGCCTCCGCCCAGAGACGCGAGCGCGCGGTAGGCGTTGATGCGACCGCCCGAGGCGACGCGCCCCTGGAGCGAGCCGACGGAGTCGGAGGTCGTCTGGAGAATCTGCCGGATCTGCGCGGGCGAGAGATCGCTCTTTTTCGCGAGAAGCAGCGCCGCGACGCCGCTCACGAGCGGGGTCGCCATCGAGGTTCCGCTGAGCTGCTGGTACTGGCCGCCGTTGGAGGTTGAAAGAATGTCCTGCCCGGGCGCCGCGACGTGCACGCTCTGCGGGCCGAAGTTGGAGAAGCGCGTGAGCTGATCGCTCCGGTCGGTCGCCGCGACGGCGACGACGTTGTCGAGTCGGTACGAAGCCGGGTAGGTCGGCTGGCCGTCGTTGTTGTCGCCGACTCCGTCCTGTCCGCCGTTGCCGGCCGCCGCGACGAAGAGCACGCCTGCCTGGCGCGCGCGGTCGATCGCCTCGCCGAGCGCCTGCGAGGGCTGCGGGCCGCCCCAGCTGTTGTTGATGATCCTGGCGCCCATGCTGACCGCGTAGTGGATCGCCCGGACAGCGTCCGAGATGTTTCCCGAGCCGTTGGCGCGCAGGAACTTGAGGGCCATGAGCTTCACGCGCGGACTGTGGCCGACGCCGCCCGCGCCGTTGTCGCCGGCCGCGCCTATCGTGCCGGAGACGTGGGTGCCGTGGAAGGAGCCGTTGTCGTCAGCCGTGGGATCGGGGTCGTTGTTCGCGAAGTCGTAGCCGATGACGTCGTCGACGAGGCCGTTGCCGTCGTCGTCGCGCCCGTTGCCAGGCGTCTCTCTCGGATTTCGCCAGAGGTTCGGAGAAAGGTCGGGGTGCTGGGCGTCGATGCCGGTGTCGACGACCGCGACGATGACGCTCTCGCTGCCTTGGGAAATGTCCCACGCGCGCTCGGACTGCACCGACGCGTGCGCCCACTGCTGCGAATAGAGCGGATCCGAAGGCCGATGAAACGCATGCACCTCGTGGTCGGGCTCGACGTACTCGACGCCGGGAGACTGGGCGACTTCCCGCAGCGCGGCGGCCGCGTCGGCTTTCGAGTCGAGCCTGAGCAGGTGCAGCTCATCGGTGAGGGGAGTGAGGTCGGCGGTGTCGCCCGCCCGCACGGCGACCGTGCGTACTCGCGCGTAGTTCTCCGTCGGGTCGAACGAGGCGCGGATCTTGACGATGTAGCGGCCGGATTCGACGGAGGCCGGCGCGGAGGGCGGGGCGGTGTCCTCGCCGCCCAGGCAGCCGGAGCCGGCGATGGCCAGCAGGGAGACGAAAGCGAACGCGAGTTTGGGGAAATTGAGGGGCGACTTCCGCCGGTCATCCATAACCAGGCTCCTTCTGAGTCTCTTCGGCAGGAGCTGGGGGCCGCTCGAGAGGCAGGAAGTGCCCCGGAGCGTGTTAGGGTGGGGCAATGGCGACGGCGCGTTCGATTCAGGGCGGTGTGCGTTTCGCTCCCTCTCCAACTGGGAATTTTCACGTCGGCAATTTCCGCACGGCGTGGATTTCGCGTGAGGCCGCAAAGGCGCTCGGCCTTCCCTGGGTGGTGCGCTTCGAAGATATCGACGGTCCGCGCGTCGTCGCCGGGGCGCGGGAGCGCCAGCTCGAGGAGCTGGTGGCGCTCGGACTTGTCCCGGCTCGCGTCGAGCTGCAGTCCGAGCGTCTCGATCGCCACCGGTCGCTCTTTGAAGCGGCGAGCGCCGACGGCGCGGTCTATCCCTGCGCCTGCTCGCGTCGCGAGGCGCAGGAGGCGCTCGCGGCGGCGGCTTCCGCGCCTCACGGCGCCGAGGCGGTGTACTCGGGCCGCTGCCGCTACCGTGCGCCGTCGCTCGAGGAGCGCCGGAGACTTCCGGGGATCGCCTGGCGCTTTCGCTCCGGCGACCCGAGCGGCAGCGGCGATTTCATCGTCGCTCGCACGGAGCCGGACGGGGGCGCGTTCGCGCCGGCCTACCACTGGGCCTGTGCCATCGACGATTGGGACGGGGGATATGACCTCCTCGTCCGGGCCTGGGATCTTGAGTCCGCGACCGGCGCCCAGCGGCAGGTGATGGCGTGGCTCAGGCGGAGGGAAGCCTCCGGCCGCGAGTACCCCGCCGTCTTTCACACGGCGCTCGTGACCGACGACTCCGGCCATCGGCTCGAGAAAAGGACACGCGGCGTGACGCTCCCCGAGCTCCTCGCGGGGGGGGGGACGCCGGAAACGTTCCAGGCGCGCTTCGCTGCGACTTTCACCTTCTGCTGGAGCAAGCTCGCGCCCGGCGCCGTTTTCGGGGAGGAGCGGCGCCGAATGTCTCTGACGGACCTCGGCCTGAGCCCAACACCGCAAAACTGACTTTGGGTCAGTTTAGAGGCAGTTAGCCCCCGATCCCAAGGCACCTAAGCTGACCCGACGTCAGTTTAGAGCGCTGATCGCCACTTGCCGACGGCGAAAGAGCCATCGGAGCGCTGGACGCCGCTGACCCACCGCTACCGGCATGTTTTCCAGGGGGGAGCGGTACTTCTGCCGAACGCCGCGGCCTTCGACGCCGTGGCCCGCGACCCTCGCGTGGCCGGCCTCGACGCTGATCGGCCGGTGTCAAATGGAAGGCCCACGCCTGGCCCTGCTCCGT
>CAYJTX010000038.1:0-14421 GCA_964372615.1 uncultured Bacteriovoracaceae bacterium
CGTCCGTCCGCACCGCCGTCGGACGGAATGCCTCCCAGCCGAAACTTGCCCCTGTACCCCTGGGCACGGGTGGGCGATGCCTGCCGCGCGTCCGCCAGACGGTCCGCGATCGCTGGAATCGCCGGGCTCAGGATCTCGTGGGAGACGGCCTTCTGGTAGGCGCCCTTCCAGGTCTCTATGGCCTTGCGACGCAGCGGCTCCACGACGGTCGCGAGTCCGCGCCGAAACTGTGCGACCTGGGCGGGAGTCGAGCCGGTCGGCGGCTGTATCCCATCCACCTCATCAGCGAAACCCGCCGCCCAGTTGGCGAGGCGCTCGAGCGCCGCGATCGCCCACGGGCCGCCCGCTTCCACGGCCGAGGAGTACGCGCGGCTCAGGGGTTCCAGAAACTCCAGCCGCTGAGTGACGCCCTTCTTGAGCCGCTCCTCCGGCATCTGGAGAGGCTGAAAGGCGCCCTCTTTTTCCAAAACCTCCGCGAGGCGATAGCGGGCATAGGCGACGTACGGCGAGAGCTGACGTCCTTTCTTATTCCCGGAACGCCGAAAGGTCGCCTTGGCCTGCGCGATATCCTGCGTTCTGAGGTAGAGATCTCCCAGACGCGCACCGCATTCAGCCTCGACCTCCGCTGGCCCCCCGAGTCCTTCCCGGTAATGGCGAGCCGCCCCTGCGTCGTCCCGCTCGATCTCCGCCAGTCGCGCGAGCGCGAGCGTCGCCCGCCACCGCCCCTCCCCTTTCGGATGCTGATGCACATAGGCGCTCCAGAGGCCCTTGGCCCCCGCGGCGTCTCCGGCCCCTTCCCTGATCCGAGCGGCCGTCTCCTGCGCGTCCGCTTCTCCGGCGCGCCCCCGTCTCTCGAAAAGCGCGGCGGCGAAGGCGAAATTCCCCTGGATCAGCGCCACGGTCGCCGCTGACCGGGTCGATTCCGCCAGCTGCGAGCTACCTGCGCCGCGCCGCTGCCACGCATCCAGCACCCGGGTGACCGACTCCGCATCCCCGACCCGGACGAAGGCTGTCACGGCGTTCGCGAACGCCTTCTCCGCGAGGTCCCTCGAGGCGGACTCCGCGGCGAACTGCTCGTAGCTCCTGCCGGCGGCGGCATAATCCTTTTCAGCCTCCTGCTTCGCGATCGCGCCTACCTTCAGGCGGCTCTCCTGTGAGACGAGCAGCTCCTGGAGCTTTCCACCCGACTCCTTGTCGTAGGCCATGAGCGCCGCGTTCTCGCGAAGATCCCGGATCGTCTCGCGCAGGTCGTCCGCCGCGTCGGACTTCTCGACCTGGGCTCCGGCGCCTTTCGGGAGCTGGTCACTGTAAACCTGCACGCAAAGGCGGGCCGCGGTGAGCCCCTGGGCGGTCTTCGGCCAGGCCGCCACGAGCCTTTTCGCGCGCTTGAACGCGTCCCCCCGGGTCGACGGATAGCCCGCGAGCACCTGCGCCGCCCGGAGCGCCGCCTCGCGACCTTCCGGCAGCTCCTCCAGGGCATCCTCCATCTCGTCCGCCGCCTCGACGAACTCCGTCTCGAGGGCCGATGGCTCGGCCGCCCCCGCGCGCGAGCCGAGCCGGCGGATCGCCTCGGCGAGACTCGCGGTCCAGAGCGCGCCCGCCTCCTTGGCGTAGCGCTTGTCCCCCGAGTCGAGAACTTTCTTGTAGAGCGCCGACGCCTCCTTGGACTTGCCGATCTCGCGCTTGACCTCGGCCAGGTACATCTGGATCTCAGGAGTCTCCTTGCGCGGATCGTCCTGCGATAGGAAGAGCTCGAGGTAGGCCGTGTAGAACTCCTCGGCCACGGCCAGCGCCGGCCTCGAGCCGCTCTTGCGGAACCCCTCGTGATTCTCGGTCGCAGTCCGGCGCACCATGGCCTTGAGGTTCTTGGCCGCCGTCTCGGTATCGAGCTCCCCGCCCGAGAGGAGCTTCACCCCACGGAGTCTCCCCAGCGCTTCGGCGGTTCGCCCCCGCCTCAGATCCAGGTCCACGAGCTTCACGCGCACGCGAAAGGCCGCCTCGTCATCCGGATGGGTCTTGAGCAGCGACTCATACACCTGCGTGGCCTTCTTCGGTTCCACGTTTCGCTCGTACTGACGACCCAGCTTCTCGAGGACGCGCGGGTAGTAGGTCTTGTCGCCGGCGACGCTCTGAAAGTACTCCAGCGCCTCGTCGACCTGTCCGGCCTCCGTCATGAAGACGGCCATGTCCCGGAGCGCCTCCTCCTTGAGCGAGAGGAACTTCTCGCTCTGCTGGGAGGCCCGGCGCACGGCGTCCTTGAGGGTCGAGATCGCCCGTTCGTACTGCCTGGTGCGGTAGTACGACCAGGACAGCCGGTGCAGGACGCGAGGCAGATTCTCGCTCGAGGAGCCGCGTTTCACCGCCTCCTCGTAGTACTCCTGCGCGCGCCGGTACTGGCTCGAGTCATACGCGGCGTCGCCGAGCTCCCGATAGGCCTCCGCCGCGAGCGGGCTCGTGGGGAACTTCCGCGTGAGCGTGTCGAAGTACTTCTGGCTCTCCCTCGAGTTCTCGAGCTCCGAGTAGTTGAACCCGAGGAAGTAATAGACCTTGTCGAGCCGCTCGTGCTGGATGCCGAGCCGGAGAATTTCCTGGCACGCCTTGATCCCGAGCGCGAGGTACGGCCGCGAGCGCACCCGGTTGATCGTCTTGTCAGGCATGCCCGCCTCCAGACGCCGCTCGTGCGCGCGACCCTCCAGCAGGAACTCCAGCCGGTAGGCCTCGAGATAGATCTCCGCCAGGCGAAGATACAGATCCGACCGCCGATTGCCCGGAAGCCTTCGACCGAGCGCAATCCGGAGCTGGGTGATCTCCTGATTCCTCAGCTCCCGCACCTGCCGCTCCTCGGCCCGCTCGCCGCGACGGATCTCCTCGTCCGAGTAGGCGGAGGCCCGCGCACTCCCGGGCCCCAGCCCCGGGGCGATCGCGCAAAGCGTCGTACTGCCGATCAGCGCCGCGCTAAGAACGGCACTCGCTCTCGAGGCCGAAAACATAGTCCCCCAGCTCGTCGTTCCAGAACTCGCCGTTGAACGACCAGTAGTACTGGTCATCACGGCGGCTCGGCTCCACGCTGCCCCGGGATCGCTCTCCCGAGGCCCGAGTGGCGTTCGGATTCATGAGCGCCTCCTTGGCGCGACCGAGCATCTCCAGCTTGATGAAGGCCATTTTCTCGAAATCCGAGATCAGTACGGAGTGGTAGTCGATCAGGCTGTTCTTCACGTAGGCCCCGCCCAGGAATCGGATGCTCCGCTGCCGCCAGGCCAGGACCTGGTCGAGAAAGCCCGGAAAGCCCTCTCCCTGCCGATGCGTCACGCCCGGCTGCGCGGAGTCGAAACCTCGGATAGCGGCACGTTCACGACCGAGCGCCGCTTCGGCGGCGACCAGATTCTGAAAATACGGGCCGCGGACGAAGCGGTTCGCCATGCGGTGAAAATCGCTGCGCGTATGCAGGGAACCTCGAAGCGCGTCCCGACCCAGGGAGTAGAACCCGCCCAGATCGGAGCTGCTCGCCTCCACGAAGCGCTTCACGTCCTCTCCCACCTTCGCGTACTTGGCGTTGAACTCGTTGACGACGTCGTTGGCGTCCGCGTAGAGGCAGAGGGCCAGGAACGTCTGGGCCCTCAGGACGTCCACCTCCGAGTTGAAAACGAACTGCAGGGCGGGACTTTTGTACGAAACCAGGCGACCGAGCGCGCGGTTGTACTCCTGCCTGCCGAACGCGTTCCAGGCCTGCTCGAAGAGGGTATCCGGCCAGACGAAGCTCGCCTTCGGGATGCGGTCGTAGGCTCGATCGGCTTCAGCGAACTTGTCCTGCTGATAGAGCACCCGCGCCTCGCCCGCCTGGCAGCGGGCCCGCAGGTCCTCGGCCTCCCGGGCTATGCGGGCTTTTCGCGCGTCCTCGAACCCCTCCTCCCCGATGGCGTCGCGGTACTCGTTCGCCCGGTCGGCGCAGGCGCGAAAGTCCCGAAGCGCTTCGGAGTCGCGGCCGAGAATCCCGTAGGCGGTCCCCCGCAGCTGAAGCGCGAACGGCCAGAGCGGGCTCCTCCCCGACATTCCGTTGAGGTAGCCCAGCGCCTTCTGCTCCTGCCCGTCCAGCAACGTGTCCTTGCCGAGGGCGTAGAGGTACGCGCTCCGGTTGAGCGCGTCGTAGTCCTCGTAGGTGGTATGCCGCACGAGGTACTTTCGCACTAGATCCGCGCCCACGCGTACGAGCAGGTTCTCCGTCTGCGTGAGAACCCGGCGAATGGCGGCGCGGTTTCCGGTCTGGAGCGTTCGGATGAAGAAGTAAGAAGCTGCGTTCGGAAGCCCCGCTCGCGTGAGTCCCAACGTCGTCCACGCATGGGCCTCCGCTTCCAGTGAGCGGTCCTGCTCCTGTGCCGCGAACGCATAGCGCGCGGACTTGAAGTACTGCCCCGCCTGGAAAAATTTCTGCGCCTCCGCGAGGGTATCCGAGCCCCCTTCGGCCCGCGAGGCAGCCGAGAAGAACACGAGCGCGAGCGCGGCCAGCGCCGCGGCGCTCAGAGCCTGACCCCCAGCCCCACGCCGAACGTATAGTTGGAGAACCACGTCTTGCTCCCGGATGTCCCGAAGATGGGGGCCTGGTAGAACGCCCCGGTGAAGTCCAGCCGAACGACCAGCAGCTGGCTCAGGTGGTACTGGTGACCCGTGCCCAGAAAGACCGAAAAGAGACTCTCGTCGACGAAAAGGGCGGTGGCCTGCGCGTTGGCCCGGGTATCGAGCGCCGTCTTGAGCGACCCGGCGCCAGCCGAGAAGTACCAGTCGAAATAGAGGATCGTATTGAAGACGTTGATCTTCGCGTACCAGGGCACGTAGTGCGCGAGGATGCCGTACTGCGAACGGATCTCGCGTACGATCGGCAGGGCTCCGCTTCCGGTCGCCTGCTTGAGCGCCTCGAACGTGTTGTTTTCACTGTTGGATACGAAGGTGTGGAAGATCTCGATCCCGAACGCCTCGGAGAGATAGTAGGCCACGCGCGGATCGAGGGCGAAGCTCGAGCGATACGAATTCCCCAGTGCCGGACCGACGGTGGCGCTGAGCAGGAAACGCTCCGCCTTGAGGTAGCGTCGGTTCTGAAGGACGTAGATCTTCTTGTCGGGATCCAGCCACTGGAAGCTGTACTCGTCTCCACGCGAGCCTCCCGGCTCGCCTGCCGCGCCCGCGTAGCTCGCGGCGAGAACGACGATCCAGGTCGCTCCGACTCCGAGTACGACCACTCGGAGAAGCCAACTGACGGCGCTGCTCTCGTTCCTCTCGGAAGGCGGTTCAATGGGGGAATCGCCAATCGCCTCGGAGTCCTGTGGATGCCCGATTTCCTGAGTCTCCATCTTTCCTCAGATGATCGCACGGATGAGCGGGAGCGTCAGCGGTCCAGGCGGGAATTCCGCCACCGACCCCCCCGTCAATACTTTGCCGCCCTGCCCTCGGCGCAGGACGCGAGGAAGTCGCAGCGGGCGCAGCCGGGCCCGGGAGCGGGGGCGCCGGCCTCGCCTGCGACGATCCGGGCCGACGCGCGGGCGAGCCTCTCGGGCAGTGCCGGGTCCGCAGGAGGAACGGCCACTTCGCGAACCGCGGAAGGGGAAATCGCGACGATCCGGGCCTCTACCCTCCCCCGGGCGGATGGCTCGAGTGCGCCTACGGCCCAAGCGTAGAGGGCGAGCTGATCCGAGTACTCCGCGACGAGGGATGCCGGGTCGCGATCGACTCCCGTCACTTTGAAATCGATGACGACGTAGTCGGGTACGGCCCGCGTTCGAGTGCGGACGAGTCGGTCGATCGAGCCGACCAGAACCTCCCCCGCAACCGGGACCTCGAAGGCGAACTCGGCCCAGACGTCCTCCCGCGAGAGCCCGGCCATCCAGGGCGACCTCCTGGCCCACTCGATCAGCGGGTCAGCTCGAAACGCCGCCGATCCCGCCTGAAGCTCGAGCTCGCACAAGCGCTCGAGGTCCCCGGTCTCCAGACACGCGTGGACCTGCGTACCGAGCTCCCGTGGATCCATCGTGACCGGACGATCCGTGCGAGGCGCGCGCTTCGGCTCCACGTCCAACTCCGGCGGGGGCCTGAGGTATTTCCACTCGTACTTCCGCGGGCACTTCGAAAGAGTCAGCCACTCGGTGACGCTGTGCCGGGGCCTGCGCACGCGCACGCGCACGCCCTCGTGCTCACGCGGCGTGACTCGCACATCGACGTCCGTGGGTGGCGCCGTCGCCACCGAAGCCCCGGGGAATGGGCCCGGCTCTTCAAGTTGCGAGCGGCCTGGCGTGGCGTCCGCATGCGAGCCTCCCGGTTCGACGACCCAGGCCCGCCAGTGGACGGCCGAGTACGGGTCGACCTCGACTTTCGGAATCGGGGCCGGCAGCCCTGTGAAGACCAGGGAAAGTCGCTCCTCTGCCCGCGTGAGCGCGACATAGAAAAGGCGTTTGCTCTCGGCCAAAATCTTATGGTGCTCGAGGTTCTTCCATTCCAGGAACATCGGGTCCTTCTCGAGCCGATCCCCCGCCTCGTCCCGGCCGGGGAGCCAGGCGCCGCGTTTCCGGTCCCAGAACAGGGGTGGCGCCGGCTCCTTCCGGGCCGCGCGCGCCGGAAAATCGAGAAGAATCACCTCTCCGAACTCCAGTCCCTTGGCCGCGTGAATCGTCATGACCCGGAGCCGGCCCCGGTTGCGCGGCGGAGGCACGTCCTTGTCGCGCCGCCCCTCCTCCTCGGCGACGGAGCGCCGCAGGCGCCGGACGGTCTCGCGATATCCCATTCCAGACCGGGACAGCTCCTCGCACCGATGCCAGAGACCGAGAAGCTGGACTCCCATCCCGGCCTCGATCGCAGGCTCCTCGAGCAGGGCCAAAAGCAGCTCTCCGGGACGACACGGGCGTCCGCGGCAAGGATCCAGAAGTTTTGAAACAGGATGGCCCGACTCGCGAAACGCGTCCCAGAGCCGCGGATCCCGTCTGAGCCAGGCGTCGATCTCCCGATCTGGCACGCCGATCCACGGCGCCCGAAGACAGACTGCGCCCGAAAAGGAGTCGGAAGGATTGCCCCACCAGCCGAGGAGGGCCACCGCCTCGACGACGCGCGGATCCTTCCAGAACAGGCCGCCCCCGCCAACCGCCAGCGGAATGCCCGCCGCCGCGAGGGCGCGCACCCAGGCCTCGCGGCGCTTCACCGATCGAAGGAGAATGGCCGTCTCGTCCAGCACGAGGTCCCCGCGCCTCCACCGGTCCGCGACCCAGGCGGCGAATGCCAGCGGCGTTTCCGCCTCCACGATCCTGACTCCGTCCTGACCCGGCGACGCCGCCTCCCGCGTCGCCGTGAGCGCCTCGTAGGAGCTTCCCGACGCCTCGAAAGCCGGAGCACAGGCGCGATTCACGAACTCGATGATCGCGGGCCGGCTCCGGAAGTTTCCGGTCAGTCTCAGGCGCCTCGGGAGGCTCGCGCTGAACTCCTCAAAGAGCGAGACGTCTGCGTCGCGGAACCGGTAGATCGACTGCTTCGGTTCGCCCACCACGCCGAGGTTCGATCGGTACGGGCGGCTGAAGGCGCTCAGGATCACCGCTTGAACGGGGTTGGTGTCCTGAAACTCATCCACGAGCACGAGATCGAAGCGGCGCCGGTAGTGAGCGCGAACGTTTTCGTTTTCGAGCGCGAGACTGGCCCCCCGCTCAAGGTCGGAAAAGTCCATCGCGCCCCTGCGCGACTTGAGCCGCCGATACCGCTGCAGGACGTAGGCCCCCAGCCGAGTCAGGCGTAGGGCGTTCGCGCCATCCTGCCCCGTGAGACGCTCGAGGCCACCGAAGGGCTCGAGCTCGCGCGCCCGCCACACGAGCTTCTCGACCGCCGAGCGAGTCTCGCGCTCCAGGAGCCCGTCCAGGGCTTCGTCCACCGCTTCCGAAAGCGGCTCCGTCCAGAGTGCCTCGAGGGCCCTCCCCCAGAGCGACGTCGCTTCGGCCTCCGAAAGCAGGGAGAGGTCGAGATCAAAGCCCGCCTCGACCGGAAAATCGCTCACCACCGATCCGCAGAGGCCGTGAATCGTCGAGACCCAGTGATCGCGCAGGTCGAGGGCCGCCGAGAGCCTCCCGCGCAGGTCGCTCGCCGAGCGATCCGTGAACGACACGGCCGCGAATCGGGCACCCGGCCTCAGTCGCCCGAGCTCGACGCACTTGGCGACCAGGGTGGCCGTCTTCCCGCAGCCCGCGCCCGCGGAGACCGCCAGGCCCTCGCCCCAGCATTCGATGACCGCCCGCTGCTCCGGCGTCGGAACGAAGATCCTGGCGCTCATTCGGGGTCCCCGTCGGGGGCGCCGGCCCGATCGAGCTGACACAGGGGCCGACCGGCGCAGCCCTCGCATTCCCTTTCCTTGAGATCGCGCGGGCGCGCCTCGAACACGCCTGAGGCAAGCCCGCCTCCGACCTCACCCAAAAGCTCGCGAAACCGGTCCCAGACCTCCTCCGGAGCCCGCTCGAGGCGGCTGCCCGAGTTCGCTCCGAGTACGACGGGCTGACCGCCGCCCGCAGGCGCGGCCTTCCCGGATTTCCCCGCGTGGTCCGTGAAGAAAATGCCGGTCGTTCTCCTGCCTCCGCTGTTGAGTCCGACGAACTGCGCGCCGATGACGGGCTTAGCCAGCATCTGCCGAAGAGCGACCGCGTAATAAGGCAGCTGGAGGCGGTAGCCGGCCTCGAGCATCTCCGTTCCTGTTGGGAGCGTGGTTCCCGTCTTGTAGTCGATGACGAAAAGGCCCGCATCGGTCTCGTCAACCCGGTCCGGGATGCCGGTGACGACGATACCGTTCCCCGGGTCGAAGCGCAGCTCGGGTCCTTCCAGGGCGACCGTTCGAGCTCCGCAGCGTTTCAGGTAGGCCGCCTCCTCCTCGTCGAAGCGGCGCAGGACTTGAAGCAGCCGGCGCCTCTCGTCCCGAATCAGGCGGTCGCTCCGGAACATTCCCCGAGGTCCCTGGCTCTCCCAGGCCGCGTCGAGCGCCTGCTCAAGCGAGACGCCGTAGGTGCCGTCCTCGCGCCGCGACTCGACCCTCGTCTTGACCGCGGCGTGCAGGATGTTGCCCCTCGCGTCGGACCAGAGCGAGGAGTCCGCCTCGCGAGGGTCGCGAAGCTTCCAGCGAGCGCGCGCAAGCCCCAGGAACCCGCACCGGCTTTGATGATCGAGATCCGTCGCGCTCAGAACCCGCTCTCCAGCGTCCAGCCGCACAAGCCTGGGAGCGGGCGCGGAGGGGGGCGTGAAGCTCCTGAGCCATCGGCGAGAGGCGCCCCGGTCCTGGACCTCAGGCTCGGTCTCGCCCGTCAGCAGCCTCAGGGCGGGAGCCAGGCTCTCGCGCTCACCTCCGTCCCAGTCATACTCCACATCGACGAAGCGCACATGGTCCGACGCAGCGGCCCAGGCCCGCAGCGCCGCCAACCGCTCCGTCCGCAGAGTGTCGCGGCATCGCAGACCGAAATCGACCGCGAGCGCATCCCGTTCGCGCTCGCCGTACCAGTAGTCGCCGGCCGCCCCGCCCTCGCCCTCGAGCCAGCGGGAAGGCAGCCCGAGAACGACGACCTCCTTGAAGCGTCGGAGAGGGGCCTGCGCCAGGCGGTAGACGGGAACGCCCGGCGCCGCGCGCAGCCGCAGGGGCGCAGGCTTGGCGTCCGAGAGTCTTTCCCTCAGCCGCTCGTGCCAGAACTTCGCGGGCGCGGCCCTGTCCGACCAGCCCGCGCGTTCGACGTCCTCGATGAAAGCTCCCCACAAACTCGAGAGCCGCTCTCGGGTCCCGCGATCGACCGCTCCCCGCTCGAGCCACTCGAGGTGCGCCCCCCCGAGCTCGCGACAGGTCCGTCTTCCACCGAGCGCCTGAGCCGCCTCCGCGAGCCGGTCGGCCACGGGCTGGAGCGCGCCCCCCCGGTAAGCGCCGAAGCCGCGACGGATTCCCCGCTTCTCGATCTCGTGGAGCCAGTCGGAGACCTCCTTCGCCCGCCTCGTTCCCTCGCGGGAAGAGAGGAGCCAGGCGGCGACCGCGTCCTTTTCGAAGCCCCCGGCGACCATCTCGAGCGGCGAAAGTGTGGCCTTGATCGCCTCGTCCGTCCGAAGCGCCGTCGGGTCCCGCGGATCCTCCAGGGGAACGCGGTGGCGCTCCATCGAGGCAAGAAGCGAACGGCGAACGGAGGGGTCATCCGGCAGGAGCACCGCACGGTCGGACCAGCCCGAGGGACCGGAGGCCGCGAGCGCGGAGGCCACCTCCTCCGCTCCGTCGTCGACGGTGTGCCAGCGTTCCCAGCTCCAGGAGACTCCCGGCCAAGCGCGGGCGGAGGGAGCCTCGAGCGGCCCTCGGCGCCGCACGTCGATGTACTGGCCCAGCCTCTCCCAGAACTGCTGCTCGAGACTCTCGGGAACCTGAGCTGTAAGGTGAAGAATCGTTTTCGGAAGGCCCGGGGGAGAGCGCTGGACGAGCTTTTCCGCCGCCTCCCGTAGGAGGAGAGGGAGATCCCAGTAGCCGCTTTCACGCAGCCACGCCTCGTAGGCCACCGTCAGACCTCGGACCTCGCCTCGAGTCGGACTCTCTCCCAGTCGCTCTCGCGCCCGCTCTGAGATCGCCTCCGCCTCGCGGGCGTGAGCCGACGCCATTCGGCCCGACTCCACCGCCCGATCCAGCCGCATGAGGAATCCCGATTGCCGCCTGAGGCGCTTGAGCTCAAGGAGCGGAGCCGCGATTCGCGGCACCGCCAGGAGCGCGCGAAGCACCTCCTGCCGCGCGGCCGCAGCGAGCGTCCTCCCTGGATGCACTCCCGCAGCCAGCGCCGCGAGCTCCTCGAGCGAAAGGACGGCCCCCCCGACAAACGCTTCTCCTCGGGCCAGCAGCGCGTCCTTGACCTCCTCGCGGCTGAAACCCGGGCCGACGCAGATGCGCTCCTCCGGACACAGACCTCCGACCCGGACGTCGGCGAGCGCGTTCATTCGTAACTCAGCCAAGCCTCGCTGGCACCGTCCACGACTCGAACTCCGCTGCCCTCGGCCGCATGCCTCCGCGTCACCGCTCCGACGATCCACGCCCGCTCGCCCGAGCGCGTGAGCGCGCGGATCGCGGTTTCGGCTTTCCGGGGATCGACCACCGCGACCATCCCCAGCCCGAGATTGAACGTCGCCGCCAGCTCTGAAAACGGGAGCCCGCTCCGACGCGCGACCCAGTCGAAAATCGCGGGCCGCTCGGCAGCGGGAGGGAGCTCGAGCTCATAGCTGACCTTGGAGCTCATCCGGGGCACGTTGTGAAAACCCGAGCCCGTGATGTGGGCGAGGCCCTTGAAAACCCCCGAGCGGATCGGAGCGCCCAGGCTCTTGGCGTAGATGCGGGTCGGAGTGAGCAGCTCGCGCGCTCTCGACTCAGGCTCACCCTCGAGAAGGCGACGAAGCAGGCTGAAGCCGTTGGAGTGGCAACCACTCGAGGCGATCCCCACGAGGGCGTCGCCGACCTTGACGTCGCGCCGCGGGAGCACGCGCCGCGGATCGACGGAACCCACCGCGAAGCCACCGAGGTCGTACTCTCCGGAAGCGTAGAACTCGGGCATCTCGGCGGTCTCTCCGCCCACCAGCGCGCACGAGGACTGGCGGCACCCATCGACGATTCCGGCCAGCACCTGCTCGGCGACTCCGGGCTCGAGGCGGCCGGTCGCGAAGTAATCCAGGAAAAAGAGCGGCTCCGCCCCCACGCAAAGGAGGTCGTTCACGGACATCGCGACGAGGTCGATTCCGACCGTCCGGTGGTCGCCCAGGCGGAAGGCGAGCTTGAGCTTCGTGCCGACGCCATCGGTCGAAGCCGCGATCCAGCGCTTCGAGTCCAGCGCGAAGAGGGATGCATAGCCGCCGATCGAGGCCTTCACCCGGCGGTCGCAGGTCGCGCGAGCCATCACGCCGATCTTCTCGACGAGCCGATCGGCCGCCTCGCGATCCACTCCCGCCTGCGCGTAGGTCAGCGCCGCCACTACCGGACCTCTCCCTCGCGCTCGACCGAGCGTATCGCGCTCACGCAGAGTGCGGAGAGCTTGAGCCGGTAGTCCCGGGCTCCTCGGGCCTCGAGGGCGGCGGCCTCGAGCCAGGCCCGAGGCGACTCACCGCCCTTCGCGGCCACGCGCCTGGGCTTCTGCAGCATCCTGCGAATGCCACCGCGGGATCCGGATAGGCCCATCAGCCACCGCGAATCAGCCGCAATCAGCCCCGATTCGACGAGCGCGTACAGGACATCCCCGGCATGCGCCTGGAGCCTGAGGCCATCGGGTTCCGACGTCCACGCCCGCACCTGCTCCAAAGCTGCGTCACGGATCTCAGCCTGCCGCGCCGGAGCCTTTCCCGCCTCCCGAATGGCTCCAATCAGCAGCAGAACGCCGTCCCCCCACTCGCAGCCTCGCGCACCCTGGATGGCGACCGTCGCCCTCTCCGCGTCGAGGCCATTCGGCAGCTCCTGCGCGAGCGCGGTAAAGAGGTCGGACCTACCCGCGTTTCGCTTCGGCGCCAGCGCGAGCACACGGAGCGCCTCCGCGACATCGAAGCTCGCGCGCTGGCGCCTTCGGAGGGTCGCCGCGGCCGCCTCGAACGACGCGCAGCCCTTCGCCTCCTCGCGAGCAGCATCCGAGGACCGCTCCATCCACGCGAGGAATCGCTTCGGATCGGCAATGCGCGCCCCCTCCGGCTCGGTCCCAGTCGCGGCCGCAGCCACGGACGCCGTTGCGAGTAGGACCCCCCACAAAACCGACACGAGAGGGTTTCTGGGGATGGTTTTCAGAGCGCACTTGGCTTTCCGTCGCACGCTCCGGGATCCTTGGAGTCGCGTGCGAAGGGATCAGCCCGGCTCAACTGCTGAATTCCTGCGACTCACCACTCAGGCCTGAACGCGCCACTTTTTCGAAAGCCCGGCTTGAAACCAGGAGGGGCCCGGACGGTCCCAGTTGCACTTGGCGCAGAGGGAGAATCGACTGCCCCAAACCCGGCGAACCCTGTTCACTCCCTACAGGTTACCCCAGTTCGTCGCGCGGGCGAACTCGGTATCGAGATAGTCGAGGCCCGTCTCGCCCAGGCTCGGCTCCAGGACTGCAAGTCCCGTGTAGCGCTCGGCCGCCGTGCCCGTGCGCTGCGTGTAGCCCGTGAAGAGGAGAGGATTGACGGCCGACTCAGCCTCGCGCACGGCATAGTCGCTAAGCCTCACGTAGGTATCCACGGAAGAGACGGTCCGGCGCGTCACGGGGTCGACGAAGACCGCGTTGAAAATCGAAAGCCCCGCCGCGAACGGGGAGACGTAGATCCGCTTGCGCACGAGTCGCGAAGGCCAGGCGCGGCTCGCGGCCCTGCCGCCCCACGCGGCGCTCCCCCGGACGTACTCCACGGGCTTCAAATTCGTCGGAAGCTTGTCGATCACGTCCGCGTCGCCTTCGTACCCTCGCGTCCACTCCTCGTAGCCAAAGACGAGCGACTGGCTCTCGCGTGGCGGCCGCAGCGCCACACGCGGATTCGTCTTGAGGCGGCTTGGCCGGTGGATCTCCAGCGCCCGAAGCACGGCGTCCGCGCTCGAGCGCACCGATGCTTCAATGCCATCCGACTTCTTGAGCGTCGTGACGAACCAGCCCAGATCCGAAAGATCCTTCTTCTCCATCGCGCGTCGAGGAGCCGAGCGCCGCAGCGATGAACGGAGGCCGTCGCCCAGGCGCCCCACCGCACGCGTGAGATCGCCGAGCTTTGCCACGACCCCCTCGACGCGGCCCAGGTCGATCAGGCTGACGGTCGCCGACCCAGAATAGACGGCGTCGCGCTGCGAGCCCTTCCTGAGATACGAATAGGATTCGACGAAGCGTCGGCCCAGCTCCGTGGCCACCACGCGAACGTCATCCGGGCCGGCCTCGAGCGCGTCGAGGGCGTCGAACGGAGCGCCCGCCGAGAACTCCGCGTCCTCCGACGCAAGGTAAAGGTCCGCGAGCCCTCGTAGCTCGTAGGCGACTTCGATCGTAGCCATGAAGCAGGAATCCAGCCAGAGCAAGTCGAGCGCCTTTCGGCCTGACCGTGCGGGTAGCGCCACCTCGAGTGCCCGCCGAAGCTCGACGAGCTTCGCGACCTTGAGGCCGTCGGGCCCGAGCCCGTGGCCATAGATCACTAGAATTCGCCGCGCGGCCGGGTCACGGAGGATGCCGCGCAGAAAGCTCGAAAGTCTCTCGGGCTCTTTCACGATCGGCCGGTCGCCCGCACGCCGCGCGGTCACGCGAAAGTCTCCTCCGACCTCCACGCCCGGAATCGGCACCTCGAAGAAGAGCGGGTCCCATCTCGTGCCGCCGGGAGCCGCCGGATCCACGTGGTACTCCACGACGCGGTCCCGGAGCTCCCGGAAAAAGCTCAGCTTCAGCTTCCCGCCGGGAGTCAGCCGGGCCAGCTCCAGCACGTTCCGGT
>CAYJTX010000039.1:0-14261 GCA_964372615.1 uncultured Bacteriovoracaceae bacterium
CCGACGACCGGCACGTTGTTCTCGGCCTGGCACCCCACGACGCACGCGCCGCAGCCCGTGCACGAGTTCAGGTCGATGGCCATGCCCCAGCGGTGGCCCTTGTGCTCGAACTTCGGCCAGATCGACGGAACTTTTTCCATCCTCAGATGCGGGTCCGTGTGGTTCGCCGCGGCGGGGTCCTTCTTGAATGCGGCGAGACTGATGTCGTTGATGACCGGGCGATTTTCAGTGGCGTTGTGCCACTGAGTGGTCGCGAGCTTGTAGTACTCGCCCGTTCGCCTGATTTTCACGGGGTGCCCCGTGAAGACCAGGCGCCCTTTCACCACGCGGACGAATCCCTGGACGTCGGTTCCGGCGCCATCGCCGACCCGGCCGGCCGCGCGCCGACCGTAGCCGACGGCGACCGCCGCGACCGAAGCGTGGAGCCCCGGCTGCACCAGTACCGGAAGGTCCACTGTCAGGCCGTTTTCGGAGCGAACTTCGACCACGTCATTGGCCTTGAGCTTGAGCTGTGCCGAAATCTGAGGACTGACATTGAGGAAGTTATCCCACGTTGCGGTGGACACCGGATCCGGCATCTCCTGCAGCCACGGGTTGTTCGCGCTCCGGCCGTCGTGCATCGCCGGCACCGCGTAGAGCACGAGCCGAATTCCGTCGGGAGTCGCCTGATACCGCGGCAAGCGGCTCAGGCTCGACGAACGGAAGGGGCGAGCCCTGGGGCTCGCGTTCATGAGACCTTGGGCCGCGTGAGCGTCGAAGACCCCATCGCGAAGCGAAGACTCCCAGAATGCCTCGAACCCGCCAGCGGCGGCGTGGCCCTTGAACACGGTGTCCTGCCAGTTCGCCTTGAGGTAGTCGTGCCAGGTGTTCTTGGCTTCCTCCGCGGTAACCCGGGCCGCGAGACCCGTCGCCTTGAGGCTTCCCGTACGCGCCCAGGTCAGCAAGCCATCTTCATAGGATCGCGACGCATGCAGGGGCGCCAACGCAGGCTGCTGAAGCCCGAAAATCCCCGCTCTGGGCTGCGAGTCGCCCCAGCCTTCCAGGTAATGAGTCGACGGCAAAACGAGGTCGGCCAGCTGCGCGGTCTCGTCGTCGCGGTCGGCGACGGCCACGACAAATCCCGCCTTCGCGACCGCTTCGGCGAAACCCGATTCCTTCGGAAGAGTGAACGCCGGATTCGTGCCGTGAATGACAAGCACGTCGACGCTGCCTGCCTTGAGCTCGGCGACGAGCTTCTCGAGACCTGCGTAGGCGCCTGCAGGACGGAGGTCGTTCCCGACGTTCCCGTCGACCGTCACTCCCTCGTTGCCGAGAATCGAGTTCAGCAGATTGATCGCGATCTGGAGACTCAGAGCGTCCTCGCCCTTCGCGTGAATGTCTCCGCCTACCACCAGGCCCCCGGCCTGGGCTTGCCAGAGGTCATTCGCCACCCGGCGAAGGATCTCGGCTCCGCCCGGCAGCCCGATCTCTGCCGCGACGGCCTCCGGCCGGTAACCTCCGAGCGCGGACACGACCCCCAGGTCCGCCGCGAAGGCGGACTTCCTCTGAATGGAGACCAGCTCATGCGCGATCGCGAGAGCGATCTTGAGCTCGTCGCCCGGGCGTACGGGAAACCGCTCGTCGGCGCTCGCCCCGGTGATCGTCATCACCGTCTCGAAGCAGTAGACCTTCGACATGCGGGCCTTGGAATGTCCGCCCTCGAGCTTTCGATTCTTGGCCCAGCCCGCGGAGTGCTCGACAGGCGAGAGCCAACCGCCCAGAAAATCCGCCCCCAGGGAGAGCACGACCTTGGCCTGGTCGAAGAGATACCTCGGAACGACGGGGGCTCCGTAGCTCTCGGCCTGTGCATCGGCGATCTCCTCGAGCCCAAGCGCCTCGAACTCGACGTGCGCGCCTGAGGGAAAGGCGGACAGGAACTCCCGGGTCAGCCGGCGACCGGAGGGGCCGAGCTGGTTTCCGGTCAATACTCGTACGCTTCGCGCGCTCTTGAGCTTGGCGACGACCTGCGCGTCTGCATCAGTCCAGGCCAGGTTCTTGCGCGCCCCCTGCCCCCGAAGGTGTTGGAGCGGCTCCTTGAGGCGGTCCGTGTCATAGAGGTCGAGTACGGTCGCCTGAACCCGCGCGCTCAACGCTCCCCGGCTCAGTGGATGGTCGGGATTGCCCTCGACCTTGATCGGGCGCCCTTCGCGCGTCTTGACCAGAACGCCCAGCCCCGTGGAGGGCTCGGTGGAGGCGTACCAGTTCGCGACGCCCGGAGTGACCTCCTCGGGCTTGACGACGTACGGAATGATCTTGTGGACGGGCCGTCGGGCGCAGGCGGTTCCCGCGAGCGCCATGCTCGCCCCCATGAGGGTGAGGAATTCGCGCCTCACGAGACCCTTCGTATCGAGTCGGTCGATCATCGAGATCGTCTCGACGGGCTTGTCGTGGAACTCCTGCCCCCTTCGCTCGCGGACGGCCGGATCTTCCCAGTAGGTCGCCTGCAGTTCTTCCATCCCGACCCAGTGGCGTGGCGGAAGGAAGGGCGGCTGCCCTGCGGGAGTCTTCGGCGTGCTCTCTTCGGTGTTCATCCCGACTTTCCTTCCAGTGCCTGTTCGTTCAATTGTGGCAGGCCGAACATTGGGTGGTCGCGACCCGGGCGTGCCCATCCCCCCCCTGTGGGGAGGCCGCCAGAACGTGCTTGGGCGTCGTGACGCCACGATGGCAATCCAGGCACCAGCCCATGGTCATCGTGAACTTCTGCTCGACCTTGTCCATCGTCCGCACGTCGCCGTGGCAGGTCTCGCAGGCGACTCCCTTGGCCACGTGCCTCTTGTGCGGGAAATAAACGTAATCGGCGAGCTCGTGTACGCGCACCCACTCGATCGGCTTCTTGTCCAGCCAGTGCTGCCGCAGCTTCTGGATGTGAGGGCTGTCGGCCTTCACGACCGTGTGGCAGTTGATGCACACGTTGAGCGACGGGATCGTCGCATGCCGGGACTTCTCGGCACCCGAATGACAATAGAGACACGCGATCTTGTTCTCACCCGCATGAACTTTATGGCTGAACGGAATCGGCTGCTCGGGCGCGTAGCCCTGGTTCGTCGCCGTAGGATAGACGGACACCAACCCGACGATGCCCAGAGTAAGAGCCGGGATCGCAAGCGCGATCAGGACTCTTTTCGTATTCCCGGCGGTACCGTTCGTGGCCATGCTGGTGGTCGCTTCCTCTGGTCGCTTCCCTTTAGAAACTACGAGTAGAAACTACGAGTAACCGCCTGGGGTCACTGCCCTTCACTGACTGATTTACTATGGGTAGTATCGCCAACTCACGCGCCTTGCCAACGACAAATCGACCTTACCGCGGAGCCTCGAGCACGAGGCCCAGGGACTGGAACTCTTCCGCCAGCCGCCTCTGAACATCCGCGGCAGCGTCCTTCGGGACCCTTGCCGCCCGCGCCACGAGCCCGGCCGTGACCTGGAGCGTTCGCCCCATCTTCCACTCCGCGAGGAGCACTCCCGAGGCGGCCCCTACCGCGAGAACTTTCCGATCCTGCCCATCGGGAGAGCGAAAAAACACGACCGTCAGTCGCTCGCCGCGCTCCCGCTCCCGCGGCTCTCCCCGAGGTCGCCGGCCTCCCGGGCTGAACGCCCCTCTCGCGACCCACTCAGGCACCTCAGTGGCAAATTCGGCGACCACCACCGAAGGGTTCACGAAATCCCCCGGCCGAGGGTCCCTCGAGGCACGGGCTTCGAAGCTCGCCCACTCGTAAGCGGCAAGCTCGGAAATCCAGACTCTCGTCGCTCGTGCTCCGAGCGACCGCGAGGTGCGCAGGAAACGCGGAAATTCCCGCACCCCCTCATTGATCAGGAACGAGCGCGGGGGGTGCCTACGGACGAAAGCCGAACCCAGCGACTGCCAGCCTCTCTCCCCCCGGAGGCGGCTCACCTGCCGACGAGTAAGCGGAAAGACCGCGTCAAATACGCCGCCCATCGCCGCGGTCGTCATCTCCCGGTAAAACCAGGTCCGGTCGCGCGCGACTCTCGACTGCCCCCGGAGCGCTCGGACTGATTTCGCTCGGACCTCGCGCCCGAAGACGATCTCCCGCATCTGGGATTGGACCTCCCGAAGCGTGGGTCGCCACTTCACAATCGCACCGTCACTCTCTCGGTCTGAGCGGTCCGGGGATCGCGTGGCGGGCGCTGTGCCCCGGGCCCCGGACGCGGTGGAGAGACGGCCGATGCCTCGGCCTTGTCCACTGAGCGGAGAAGACCCCAGAGCGAAGCCGCCTCGGCGAGGATCTCGTCGAGCGGCGGAACATGGTTTTCCCGCTCCAGCAGAAGCGTCGACACGGGGCGAAGCGCGTGCAGCTCCGCCAGGAGCGCACGCACAGGGGGTGCGACGGGCGCGCCGTGGGTATCGAGGATCATCGGAGACCTGCCGACGCGAACGCGCTCATGGCCCGCGAGGTGGACCTCCATGACCCGCTCCAGTGGAATCGATCGCAGGAATCGCCGGGCCGCCTCGAGCGCGCGGGCCTCGCGCTCGTGAGCAGGCGCCCCCGGAGCCCCGGAAGCGTGATTCATGCAGTTGACGTAGACGTTATTGACGTCCAGGAGCAGGCCGCAGTCGGACCTCTCAACGATTTCGCTGATGAATTCGGCCTCCGACATCTCGGAGCCCGGCAGGGTGGCGTAGTACGACGGATTTTCGAGGGCGAAGGGCAGGCCCAGGTACCGTTTCACCCGGCCCACCCTCTTTACGACATGCCGGACGGCTTCCCGCGAGAACGGAAGCGGAAGGAGGTTGTGAAACTGCGCGCCGCCGGCGCTGGAGAAACAGATGTGGTCGCTCACCCAGCGAGCCCGAACGTCCTTCGCGAGAGCGCCCAGCTTCTCGAGAAAGTCCTCGTCCAGCCGGTCGACTGAGCCAATCGAAAGCGAAGTGCCGTGCAGGACGACCGGCACGGCCTCCGATATTCGGAGAAGGGCGCGGCGGATCACTCCGCCGCGCCCTATGAAATTCTCCGGGACCGCCTCCACCCAGCTGAGGGCCTGAAGCGCCGAGGCGTCACCGCGCTCGAGCCGATCGGCCAGCTCCGAGAGGAATGACCTTCTCAGGCTGATCCCCGGCCCCAGGGCCGGGAAGTCCGAAGAACCGGCTCGCGCCCGCGACACCAACGGATTCCGAAGAGACTCTACTGTGTGGTAGCCGGAGCGTCCGCCGGAGCGGAGCCTTCGGCAGGAGCGTCGGCGCCGTCCGCGGGCTTTTCGGCCTTCTTGGCTTTCTTCGCCTTCTTGGCCTTCTTCATCTTGTCGCCGCCGCAGCTCTTGTCCTTGCCGCCGCCACAGCCGCCTTCACCTCCGCAGCCGCCCTCTTTGCCGTCGGCCTTCTTCGCGTCATCATCCGACAGCTGCTGCACGCTCGGCGTGAGGTCGTCGGCCTGGGCGAGGTTGGAGACGGATCCGCCGATCGTGAACGCGGCGATCGTCGTTCCGACTACGATGGCGAGCTTCTTCTTGTTTTCCATTGCTGAGGTTCCCTTTCGTTTGAGTGCGAGCCTCACGGCTCGCAAATCCATGAATACGAGAGGGCTTAAGTTTGCGGTCGGGAACCCGCGTCTGTCAAAACATTCGGCCGTCGAGGTAATTGGTATTTCAATACATTTGGCTGATGATGCGATGCGTTCAGTAATTGTTGACAAAACGAGTCTTGATTTGTAAGGTCGCGCCGGCTGAAGTGCGGACACCGGCACTGTTTGGGAGGCTGCGCTTGTTACTTCGACGTTCGAAAATCAGGTTATCGATCTCCGCAGTGCTCGCCATCATGGCGATTTCCGCAGGCGCCCGTGCCGGCGATCTCCTTCACGTCGATCTGCGCGACGTCGCGCGCTTTCGCGCTGACGTGCTTCCGGAGGCGCAGGTCATCCTGAATGACATGGCCAACCGGCCGGCGACCTACTTTCCCGAGTCCGTCACCCTCGCAACCGCGGGCCCCGGCATCTCACGCATCGCGCCCCGGACTTCCTCGGTCCGCAAGACGCTCGTGAACAGCGTGTACGGCGTCGAAATCTTCAACCCGGTCTCACCGACGGCGGAGGGTCTGGACTTCGACATCCGGGCGCTGATCCACTCGAAGAAACAAACGCCCGCCTTCCTCTTTCGCGAGTACCGCATCCGGGTGGGAGGCTCGCCCCGAGGCGTCCTCTCCGTACAGGTGCTTCGGGATTTCCCGCTCTCCGACACGGAGTTCTCGGTCGACGTGAGCCTGGTCGCCCGCAAGGCGGTCTTCAAAGACTCGCGCCAGGGCGTCGTGAAGGTCTACCCGCTCGGCGTCGGAGCGTTCGACGAAGGCGTGACCGCGTCGTCGAATGGAAAGACCGTCCTCATGACGCCGACCTATTCGGGCGCGACCCTCAGTCGGGCGGCCGCGATCCGCTCGCGGAGCGATCCCGCCTACTACGCAGGCATGCCGTTCGTCCGGATCGTCCGCCGGGACGGCCACTGGAGCCCGATCGCCTTTCACATCGTTCAGCACGCGCACGAGGCCCCGGGCGGGCGCGACTACAATCACCTGCTGCGCGCCTTCGACTCCCACGGCTGCATGCGAGTCCGTGAGAAGGACCTCTACGAGCTTTACTACCTCCTCCTGGGGCACTCGCTCACGACGGCAGCGGTCGAGATGTCTTACTGGCTGGACGACGATCGCGAGCACCCCTTTCCGCTCGACGACTCGTTCCACCAGCGCGTGAAGAACTTCGGCACTGTCGCACGCCCGGCCATCCGCCGCGACGAGCACAGGCTGACGATCACCGAAGTCATCCGAGAGGCCCCCCCGATCGAGCGGCTGGCTGGGGCCCCCCTCGACGGCGACAAGATGACCCGGCTCGAGATGGTTCGCTATCACGCGGACGACACCGAGCTGAAGGGAGCCTTCAAGGACTTCGAGCTCGCGCCAGCCATGCCCGAGCTCGACGAGCTGCTGGGTGAGGACCTCTAAGATGAAGCTGAATCCGTGGAAACGACTGAAACCCCTCGAGGCCTCGGCCGGCCTCGCGGCGGCCATCCTGATCGCGGTCGCCGCGACGGCGGACCCGGGCGCGGACACCCTTTCGATCCCCGCGCAGATCGCTGAGGACGTCGACTCCGCGATTCGCAAGAACTCGGAGGCGGCCGATTTCTCTGAATGGCGCTCAAGCGGCTTCACGCCCGAAGACATCTTCCAATACCTCCGCGATCTCGACGGACCGGCTCGCGACGAAGCCGCCGAGGGCCTCTGCGACAAGCTCCTGGCCGTACGTCTGGAAGACCTCGCGCTCTTCGAAGACGCGCTTTCGTTGCCCGCGAACGCGGCCCGCCTGACCTGCACGCAGGCGCTCCGGCACCGCCTCGAGAACTACTGGCTCCGCGCCCGCGCGGCCCTGCACACCCACCACATGCACCAGCACATGGATGAGTGCACCAAAGACAAGCTGACCCTCCCCTCGCGAGAGGAGCGGATCGACGCCTCGACCGGCCCCGTGCTGACCAGCGGCGACCTCAAGGACAAGGAGATCGCCCTCACCTTCGATGACGGCCCGCACCCGACGCGAAGCCGCCGCCTGCTCGGGATTCTCAAGACCGCGGGAGTTCGCGCCACCTACTTCCAGGTGGGCGAGATGGCCCAGGCGTTGCCCGAAGTCTCTCGCGACGTGGCGCTCGCCGGTCACTCGGTGGGCTCGCACAGCTGGAGCCATCAGCAGCTGAACCGCCTGTCGCTCTCCGCGGCCGAGCGCGAGATCGTACGCGGCCAGAGCGCGGTCAACCTGCATTCGGGAACCGAGATTCCCTTCTTCCGATTCCCCTACGGGGCCCGCAGTACGGCGCTCCAGGAGCTCGTGAAATCCAAAGGGCTCGCGACCTTCTTCTGGAACATGGACTCGCTCGACTGGAAGATCCGCAACCCGGCGCTCCTTCTCGACCGTGTCGTAGGCGAGCTCGAGCGCGAAGGACGCGGCATCCTGCTCTTCCACGACATCCACGAGCAGACGGTGCTGGTCATACCGCACGTGCTTGAGGAGCTGGCCAGGCGCGGATTCACGACGGTCGTTTACGTTCCTCACTGAAGACGCGATGCGAACCGGGCGAGCAAGACTGACCCTGGCCCTGACCGCCGCCTCGCTGCTCGCGGTCGGCGGCTGCGGAGACATGCCGCGGCTGATCCTGCAGGGAGAGGTTCAGGGCGCCGCGACGGGAGCCTACGCGGGCGCGGGCGTTCCAGCCATTCACGTGCGGTACTCAATGGTTTTGCGGCTGGATGACGGCACCGAGCGCTCTTACGACTACTGGACAACGACGGACGAGCGCGGCGAATTCTACCTCGAGGACGTCGACTCCGAGGAGATCGGTCCACGCGTGCTGGAAAGCACGGCCCGCGTGACGCTGCTGCAATCCCCCGAGGCCGACTCCGACTGGTCGGCGGCCGAGCCCATCGCTCCGCCCGAGCACGGCGGCGAGGGCAACCCCGTCGTCCGCTACGACCGCTTCCGGCTTGCCCAGCCCCTGGTTTCGGTCGCGGCGGCGGTTGTCGTTCTGAAGCCCGACGCCACCTCGGCTCCGGCCGCGTCGGCTTCCAAGGCCCGGGAATGGCTCGTGGGAGCCACGCAGGTCTGGCACCAGTGCGGCGTGCTCATTCAGGCCGTGAGCCAGCAGGAGGCCGACGCCTCGGCGCTCGGGCTGCCCTACTCACCCGCGACCTTCGCGGATATGCGGGCCGTCAAGAATCACTTCCGCGATCCCGCGAAGATGACCGTGATCCTCACCGGACCCTGGAACCGCGACCCCGGCAGCGAGCTCGAGGGCGACAACTCCTGGGCGTACGGTTCGGCGCCCGGAGTGCTCTCCCAGGGAATCATCGCCGAGCAGCGCGCGGCCGATCGCCCGGTCCTGCTCGCGCATGAGCAGGGTCACTTCCTGAATCTCCTGCACGTGGACGACGCCGCGACCGACGGTGTCGACGATACGACCGAGGCGTCCGTGGGCGCCGACGCCGAGAGCGGCACGAATCTCATGTTCCACCACGTCATCGAGGAGAACTCTCGCCTCACCGCCGGCCAGTGCGCCCGCGTTCGCGAGGCTCTCGAGACGGTTCGAAGCGACAACGTCTTGAGGTAGTCTCCTGGGGGAGCCCATGTCCCCCGACGACTCAAAAACTTCCAGGAGCACGAGCCGCGGCGCCTGGCTCGCGGTCGTGGCCCTTTTCGCCGCGGGAGCGGTTTTCGCCCTCGTCTGGGGCTGGACGAGCGGATCCCTCAAGGGCCGCCTGAAAAGCTGGCTCCAGAACCGGGTGATCGCGGACCAGATCCGAAAGCTCCAGCCCTCCCTTCCCTTCCGCGTGGCGAAGTTCGAGATCGGCGGCGACCTGGACGACCTCGCGCGCGGGCGCCTGGAGGGAGTCGCGATCCGGCTGGAGCGAGACGGCTGGAGCTTGGACTTGAAGGGAACGGTGACGCTCGCGCAGGTTTCAGGCCGAGCCAGAGGCGCGCCTTCCAACGGCTATGAGATCCGTTACTCGCCCCTGGCCAGCGTCGGGGTACCTCGCCTGGGCGCCTCGCCCCCCTTCCAGGTGGCGCTCTGGGCGCAAATCGACGGTGAGCGGCCCTTCGACCTGGACCGGATCGAACGCCGGCTCAGGGAGTTCGGCGTCTCCGCTGCGCCCACCGCGCCCGCCGGCCTCTGGAACTGGAAGGCCCTCGGCTGGGAATCGAAGGATCCCTCCCTGTCGATCCACTGGAGCGAGGGCCGTCTGTCGCTTGATGCCGCAATCAGCTCCCTGGGCTGGTCGAGGGACGAGGAGCACACGGTGAGCGGCCCGAAAGGCGTGCGGCTCTCAGCCCGGGGCGAGCTCGCGCTCAGCCCCTTCCAGCTCGGAAGCCAAGTTTCACTCACGGCGAGCGCCGGCGACACCGAAGTGCTCTGGGGCGAGACCTACCTCGACCTGCCACTCTCGCTCGCGCCCCTGAGTATCGGCGCGCGCCTGCGCCCGGAGCTTGTCCCGCCGTTCGTGGCCGAGGTCGGCTGGGCGATGGGCCCGGACCGCCGCCCCGGCCTCAAAGGCACTCTCTCGCCGTCGAAGGGTGCCGCCTGGAACGTCACCTGGAAAATGCGTGAGCTTCCGCTTCCGGACCTTCTGGCGCGGGTCGCGCCCCAGGTTCCCGCTCTCGCGACCGCGCTCACCCGATTCAAGATCACGCGCGGCACGCTCGAGACGGAGGGCAGCGCGCAGCTGGACCTGGGAGCTCCCATCGATCCGACGTCGATTGCCGCGAAGGGCCGCGTCGTCGTGCGCGATGTCTCGATCCGGCAGGGAGCAACCTGGCTCGCCTCCGGAATTTCCCTGTCCCTGCCCTGGGACTCGCTTCGGGGATCGAAGGCGGCCACGCTGGCCGTCGGCAACTTTCGGCTCCGAGGGCTCAGGGGAAAGCTCAGGCCCACGGAGTTTTCGCTTCTCCGCGACGAGACTCGCCCGGACGTCTACCGCCTTTCACTGGCTCAGCCGCTGCCCCTCGAGGTCGACGACATCCCGCTCGCGATCGGACCCATTGCCGGAAGCCTTTGGAAGGGCGGCCACCGGATCGCGACTTCGCTTCGCGCCGGCCCATTCCCCTTCTCGACGATCGCGAAGAAACTCTGCCTCAAGCTCGAGCTCATGCCGTCCGCTGAGCTCGAGGCGAGCTTCGAAAACCTTGAAATCACCGAGGAGCTCATCGATCCCACCGGCACCCTCCGGGTAAAGGCCTTCGGCGGAGAGATCGTCGCCGACGACCTGGCGATCTTCGATCCCCTGAGCGAGGTTCCCGAGCTGCAGTTCTCGGCCGAAATCCGCTCGCTCCAGCTCGAGCAGCTCGGAAAGTGGCTCCACTTCGGAAAAATGAACGGCGTGCTGGCCGGCTACGCGAGGGACGTCGTGTTCCAGCAGTGGCTCCCAACGCATTTCGACCTCGAGCTCGGGGGCAAGCCCCTTCCCGGCGAGCTGGACATGGTCTTCTCGGCCGAGGCCTACTGCAACTTCCTGCAGCTCATCTCGGGGACACCGGTCGAGGAGATTTTCCCGGGCCCCCTGCGCTGGCTCATCTGCAAAGCTGCCAATCTCAAGGGCGGGTATGACATCCGGCACTCGGGCGTCCGGCTGACGAACCAGGACGGGTGGATCACGATTCTCAGCACTGAGGCGGCTGAGATCCGCCGCCGCGAGCGAATGGGCTTCTTCGTTTACGGCGAGCAAGTTAGAATGCCCTACAAAGGGAAGGGTTCGCCGATCATCAAGATCAACGGGGACGTAGAGATCGTCCCGATCGTGGTCGATGCGGTGAGCCTGAGCCGGTTCTTCGCGACCTGGGGCAAGTACCTCGTCGACCAGGCGAAGAAGGGCGCAAAGGAAGAAGCGGGCAGCCAGGGCCGGGAGGGCCCTCCAGATGAAACAGCAGACGACTCCGACGAATGTACGCTCCCTGTTGACTAGCTTCGCGGCGATCGCGGCCTTCACCGCGGCCGGCATGGGAGCGGGCTGGGCTCTCGGCGGCTGCGTCACCGTGCACGTGAACTTCCCGGAGAGCGCCGTCCAGAAGGCGACCGATGATTACGTGCGCGACATTTACCGCGCCAAGGAACGCACCAAGAACCCGACTGGCGAACCCTCTCCGGCGGCCTCTCCGGCGACGGGCGCGGCCTGGAGCCTGTTCACGCCCGCCTTCGCCGACGACGAGATTTTCAAGATGGACTCGGACCGGGCTCTCGCGATCAAGGAGCGGCTCCAGGGTCGCGTCGAGGAGGTCATCAACCTCAAGCGCTCGGGCGCGCTCGGGGAGACCAACGACGGGAGGGTCGTGATCAAGGAAAGCGGCAAGCTCAAGAAGCTCCAGGCGAAGAAGGCCGAAAAGGTCATCGCCGACGAGAACAAGGACCGGGACGAGCTCTACGAAGAGATTCTCAAGATCAACGGCCTGCAGGCCGCCCGCCTCAAGAGCGTGCAGAAGAGCTTCTCGCGGTCGTTTCAGGCCGAGTCTCCGTCCGGAACTTGGGTCGAGAGCACCGACGGCAAGTGGGCGCAGAAGCCCTAGAGGTGAGTCACTCCTAGGGCTTTCGAGCGATCAGGCTCGCGAGCGCTTCCTTGCCGTCATTCGTCTCCCGGAAGACGAGAATCTCGAAGTCCTTAAAGAGCTCCCGCAGCTCGCCCTTCTCGAGCAGGAAATCTCGGCTCGCCTGCTGTCCCGACGGGTTCTGGAGCTGCTCCACGGTGGCGTTCTCGTAGACAACCACTCCGCCTTTCTTCAAACCTTTCTTGATTCCAGGCACGAGGCTGCGCTGCAGGTAGTTGATATTGAGGATGACGTCGTAGGCGCCCGGACGAATGGAGTACGAGTTCAGGTCCGCCGCGACCGTCCGAATCTGCACTCCGTTATCCCGAGCAAGTCGCTTCGCTTTTCGTATGGCCACCTCGGATATGTCGACGCCTTCCACGTCGAATCCCTTCTTGGCGAGGAAGACCGCGTTGCGCCCCTCGCCCATGGCAATGTCGAGAACCTTGCCCGGCGGGAGCAGCGAAAGGTGGTCTCTCAGGAAGGGGGCTGGCTCCCGTCCGAATACATAACCTCTTGTATTGTAAATAGTATCCCAGTGGCCTTTGTGATCGTCGGCGTCGTCGCCGGTCACGAGCTGGTAGGCGTTGGGTCCTTTCGGCCGGACTTCGGAATCGGCCAACCCAGCGAACGGCGCCAACCCAGCGAGAATTGACACGATTTGGCAAAACCTGTATGAGTTACTCATGTTTGGGATTTCAGGCGAACATCTCTTAATTCTCGGTATTGTACTCCTGATCTTCGGACCTCGCAGACTTCCGGAGCTTGGGAACACGTTAGGCAAGGCGATCCGGAACTTCAAGGACGCGATCTCAGGCGTCGAAGAAGCCAAGTACCGCCGCATAGAAGAGGAAGCCGCGCGAACTGCGGCCGCACAGCCGCAGACGAGCGCTCATGCGTCGGCTTCAGCTGATGCTCCCCCCGGCGCTCCTCCTCCCAGCGCCTAAAACTCGGATTCCTTGAAAAAGATTCTTCCGGCGGGCACATTTGCCATTATGGATCGGTACGCTGACCGGTTTGCGCCCTATTTCGCCCGCGAAGTCGCAGCCAAGGCCGCACGCTCCCTGAAGAACGGTTCTGAAGTCGAGTTCCGCATCCGACAACCGGGTGCCTCCGACGGCGATGCATCGATCGAGACATTCACTTTCACCCGGGAGTCCGGAAGAAATGCGATCCGACCCACACCCGCCGCCTCACCCCAGGTTGTTTTCACGCTGACCCCGGAAGCAGCCGACCGAATCCTGGCCGACCCCTCGGAAGAGGTCGGCGCGATCGGCGTTCAGATCGCCAGGCTGATCATCGCCCGGGACCCGGCTCGGCAGGTTTCGGTTCAGCTCAAGGCAGGGTTTCTGACGCTTTTCAGCCGAGGATACCTGGGCGTTGTGGGAGCCGGGGGAGCGGCGTTCGCCTCCTTTCTCGCATCGCGGGGCCTGGGCGGCATGGGCGCGATCAAGGCAGCCATTCGAAAGACAGTCGAGCCGGAAGGCTCGCGAGACGTCGAGCCGAGAGGCTCGCGCGAAAAGGAGTGAGCCAGATGCTCGACGAGAAGAATTTCACCAAGTACCTGAACCGTCACGAAATCGAAGCCGCGGTCCAGTCTCTCGCGAATCGCCTCAACGCCGATTATGAGGGAAAGCAGGTCGTCCTGGTGACTGTCCTCAAGGGCGCGATCGTCTTCATCGCTGACTTGATGAGACACCTCAAGTTCGACGCCGAAGTCGAGTTCGTTCGCCTGTCAAGCTACGGCAAGGCCCGCGCCTCCAGCGGAACGGTGACAATTCTCAAAGACATTCAGGCCGACATTCGCGGAAAGCACGTGCTCGTTGTCGAAGAGATCATCGACAGCGGGCGCACCCTCAAGTTTCTCTTCGAGCGGCTGAAGTCATCCGGCCCGGCCTCGGTCGAGATCGTCACCCTGCTCGACAAGGCGGCCAAGAGGATCGTCGATGTTCCGGTGAAATACATCGGCCGCAAGATCGACGACCAGTTCCTCGTGGGCTACGGGCTGGATCTCGAGGAGCACTGCCGGAACCTGCCCGACATCTACTATCTCAAGTACCCGAACTGAGGGCCGACAGGGTGCCTAGGGAGTAGGTGGGGATTTCCCGGTTCCCCCGTCAGGCGCGGGTACAAACTGGAGCGCCTGACGGGGGAACCGGGAAATCC
>CAYJTX010000040.1:0-14131 GCA_964372615.1 uncultured Bacteriovoracaceae bacterium
CGAACGCGAGTACCCAGCGCAGATCCCCTTCCGGGCATCGGCCGAGCTCCGGTCTCGCACCCTCGAGTCGCGCGACAAAAACCCAGACGATCCAGTCCTCCGAGCGGTGCGCCTTGAAGTTCGGAAACTGCAGCACGCCGAGCGGTTTCAGGCCGAGCGGCTCGAGCGCAAGCCCCGCCTCCTCGCGCACCTCGCGCAGGGCCGCGGCGCCAGGTGACTCGTCCGGTTCAAGTTTACCGCCCAGGCCGTTCCAGCGCCCGGAGTGGTAATCCGCTCCGGATGCAATCCGGTGCAGCATGAGCACGTGCTCGCCGTGGCGCACGTACACGAGCACCGCGGGTATCGCCTTGCGCGTTCCCGCCTCGTATGCACCCGAGCCTGTCGGCTCGATCGCGTTCGGCATCAGTTGTACATGCGGTCGATCACCGGCCGGAACCGGGTCTCGATCACGTTGCGCTTCATCTTGAGCGTGGGAGTCATCTCGCCGTCGGCGATCGAGAACTCGCGGCTGATCACGGTGAACTGCTTGATCTGCTCGTAGCTCGCGAGCGACCGGTTGACCTCATCGACCGACCTTCTCACCTCGGTGAGGATCGTCTGATCCACCACGACGTCGCCGTCCACGCCGTTTCGGCGCGACTGAAGCGTCGCGATCCCGGACTCGGTCAGCGTGATGAGCGCGCTCACGTACTTCCGCCCGTCGCCCACCATGCAGACCTGGCTGATGATTTCCGCGGCCTTGAGTCGCTCCTCGATCGGGAGCGGGGCGATCATCTTGCCGCCCGAGGTCTTCATGATCTCCTTCTTGCGGCCGCGGATGCGCACGAGGCCCCGGCTGTCGAGCTCGCCGAGGTCGCCCGTGTGCAGCCATCCGTCCACGAGGGTCTGCGCGGTCGCCTCGGGCTCCTTGAAGTAGCCCACGAAGACGTGCCGGCCGCGGGTGAGGATCTCTCCGTCGGCCGCGAGTGTGAACTCAAGACCCGGGACGGCCTTGCCGACCGTGCCCGCGCTCTCGACTCCCGGCTGGGTCATGCAGATCACGCCGGTCGACTCGGTCTGGCCGAAGTCCTCGAGGATCTCGAGCCCGAGCGAGCGAAACCACTTCGAAACGTGCGGCGGCAGGGCCGCCGCGCCCGAGGCGAGCAGCTCGGCCCTGCCGAGGCCCATCGCCTGGCGCACCTTCGAAAGCACGAGCTTGTCGGCGAGCTTGAGCTGCAGCAGGTGCAGCGGGTTCGCGGCCCGGCCCGAGTACTTCGCGTCAGCGACCTTGGCGCCCACGTCGAGCGCCCAGACGGCGAGGTGCTTCTTCAAGCCCTTGCCGCCACGGACCTTCGTCATCACGCCTTCCATCATCTTTTCCCAGAGGCGCGGCACGCAGAGGAGCAGCGTCGGCTGGACCTCGGGCAGCTCCTTCGCGACGTTTTCGAACTTCGTGCAGAAGCTCGACGCGTATCGCATGGAGATGCCGACGCCCACGTTCTGGAGCTTCTCGGCGATGTGGCAGAGCGGGAGGAACGAGAACATCGAGCCCCGCGCGAAGGGCATGCCCCAGACCTTGACCGCGACGTCGGAAGTGTAGGCCAGGTTCTCGTGCGAGAGGAGCGCGCCTTTCGGGTTTCCGGTTGTTCCCGAGGTGTAGATCAGGAACGCACCTTCCTTCGGATCGATCTCGGCGAGGAACTTCTCGAACGAAGGGGCCCCGCCTCCACTACCGGCGAACGCTTCGCGTTCGACGGCGAGCTTGCGGCCCTCTTCGATCGCCTTCGAATAGGCAACGGCGCTCGGTGAGACGCTCGTGTCGCCGTCGAACACGATGACGAGCTTCACGCGATCGGAAAGGGGCGTCCCGCCCGCCCCGATCTTCGCGAAGTATTCCTTGTTCTGAACGCCGAGGACCGACGCCTCGGTGTGAGTCAGGATGTAGTGGATGTCCTTGGCGGTCGAGTTCGGGTAAAGGCCCGCCGACTTCGCGCGCAGCAGGAGCGCCGCGAGATCCAGGTGAACCCACTCGGGGCTGTTGTAGGCGAGGATGCAGCTCGCGCTCGAGGCGTCGACCCCGCGGGAGCGCAGAAAGAGCGCCAGGTGGTAGACCCGGTCGCGAAACTCGCGGGCGGTGATCGGCTTCCAGTCCCCCGAAGCGGTTCGGGTGCGCTGGGCGACGGACTCCGGGCTCTCCTGGGCCCAGCGATTCAGGCGATGCAGCACGGTCGGCATAAGTCCCCCTTCTGGTCGAGCCCCGACGGCTCGACAGAAAACTAAATAATGTTGAACATTCAAGGACTAGCCGCGCTACTGCACCAAGTCAAGAATTCTCAGCGCAAGCAGGCTTCGCCTGCGGGCCTCTCAAGGCCCGGAACGTGCCGCGCCAGCACTCGGCGGGCCGAAAACTGCGGATTCAATACTGAAAGGAAAATAAATACCCCACCCATTTTCCGGTCCAGAAAGACGATTTCGCGCGGCGGCGGGCGCAGCTTGAAGCTGAAGGCGACCTCAGCCCCCCGCCTCATCACCCGCTTCGGCAGGTCGCTCCCCTTCCAGTCGTAGGGGCGCCCTCCCGGCTCGTCGAAGACCTCAGTGATGAGAAAGCAGAGCTCCGCGAACCCCTGCTGGATCTCGGGCGAGTCGCCCGGCCTCAGAAACCCGAGTCGTTCGCCCGCGGTGATCGTGCCCCCCGCATTCCGGCGTACGGCCGCCCGGACGAACTCGAGATAAGTACCGATGAACGGCTGCTCGAACTTTCGCATAGCCCCGAAGTCAAGAAGCACGAGCCGGTCGGGGCGACCTCCCTCACCCACCTGGATTCTGTAATTGCCGAGGTGCGGGTCGGTCTGCATCCAGTGCCACTCGAAGAGCTCTCGAAGATAGAGCTCGAGGTGCGCCTCCGCGAGCGCGGCCCGGCGCGCGGGCGAAAGTTCGGCCACCTCGGGAGCGTCCACGCCGACTCCGGCCTCGAGCACGGTCGCGAGCACCCGCTGCGTCGAGAAAGCCGCGACCGGCTCAGGAACGACGTACCGAGGGTCGTCCGAGAGCCGCCGCCGCACCTCCTCCGTGGCCTCGAGCTCGTCGCGGTAGTCGACCTCGCGCGCGAGCATCTCCCGGATCTCCTCGAAGATCTCGTCGAAGCGCGGGCCCGACGGAAGCTTCGCGATCGTGCTGAGAACCCGGCGCACGGCCTTCAGATCGCTGTCAATCGCCCGATCGACACCCGGATACTGCACCTTCAACGCCAGCTCCCTGCCCGTTGAGAGCTCGCGCGCGCGGTGCACCTGCCCCAGCGACGCGGCAGCGTAGGGCTCGCGCTCGATCTCGAGCTCCCGCAGCCGTTCTGCTCCCAGCTCCTGGAGCAGCACCTTCTCGATCGGCTCCCAGGCGAGCGGCGGCGCCTGACTCTGGAGCGTCTTGAGCAGGGCGTTCGCCTCGGGCGGAAGCAGGTGCTCGCCGTACATCGAGAGAAGCTGACCGGCCTTCATCGCGGTACCCTTGAGGCGACCCAGCTCGCGCGCGACCAGGCGTGCCTGGTCGAAAACCATGCCCCGAAAGCGCTCAGCCCGTTCCTTCTCATCCGCGAAAACCGTGCCGATCGCGTGGCCTGCCGCACGCGCTCCGGCCTCGAACGACAGGCGCGCGAGCGCCGTTCCCCGCGACCAGGCACCGGAGCGGATCGACTTGAGCTTTTTCACATCGAGCCGAACACCGTGAAGAGCACGGGGGGCCTGCCCTTCGCGCGCGCGGTGCCCGCGAGCCGCCGGTCGAGCGACTGGCCGGGCGGGGTCGCGTCCCCCAGCCCATACAAGTTGAGGTACCAGTAATAGTTTCGCGCGATCAGCGCGACGTAGTCGCGGGTCTCCTTGAACGGGATGAGATCGAAAAAGAGCATGCGGTTGGACGTCGTATACCTCCGCCGCCACTCGTCCACGCGCTCCGGGCCCGCATTGTAACCGGCGAGCGCCAGCTCCGCGTCGCCGCCGTACCGATCCAGAAGTCCGTAGAAGTACTTCACTCCGAGCCGAATATTGGTCTTGGCGTCGAAGAGCTCTCGCGTCGAGACCCGCTCCATCCTCCGCGCTGTCTCGGGCATGAGCTGCATCAATCCCATCGCACCGGCCGGCGAGCGCGCGCGCTCGTTGAACCCGCTCTCCTGGCGAATCAGCGCGGCGACCAGGAGTGGATCGACCTTCGCCTCGTGCCGCCTCAGCAGCTCAAACCGCTTGAGCGGGTAAAACAGCTGCAGCGTCGAACGCGAGATCGCCGACGGCGCGTCCTGAAAGATGGTCGCGAGGGTCCGGAACTGGCCGATCGTGTCACCCGACCGGCCGGTCAGCACCGCGAGGTAGAGACGTACCGGGACCTCGAGCGCCTCGAGCTCGCCTTCGACCGCGTCCAGCAGCTCGAGCGCGAGCGAGTGGGAGCCCAGATCCTGAAGCGCCTCGGCGCCACGGAGAATGGGATTCACGGATTGCCTGGACTCGGATCGAAAAACAGCCGGAGGATCTCTCAGATCCAAAAGCCTTTGGGCGGGAGCGCCGCCGCCCGAGCCGAGGCTCAGCAGCAGCCCGTGGTAGCTGAGCGGAAAGTCCTTGAGCAGCCTTCCGCGAAGGACCGCCGTGAGGAGCTTGTTTCCGACCGTCTTGGCGCACTGGACCCTCCAGAAGAGGGAGCGTGAGACGAAGTCACCGTTCTCCTGTTCGGAAAGCGTGACCAGAAGCGGCTCCGCCATCCGGCAGCGCCCTTCCCAGATGTGCAGCAAGGCCGCTCGGTAGCGAGCCTTCTGCGCGCCGATCTCGCCCGGCTGGGCGCACTCCGCGGCGCGCCCGTAGAGCTGAATCGCCAGCTCGCGAAACCGGGGCGCGGGAAAGTGCTCCTCGGTCTTTTGCCCAAGCGCCGTGAGCAGCGCCGTCGACGGGCAGGCGCGCGACGCCGCGGCCGCTTCAGCGAGCGGCTGTAGGGGCTCCCAGTTCGGGTACAGCCTGAGCGCGCGATGGATGTCGGTCTCTCTCGCGCCCTGGAAAACGAGCGGATCCCGGCCGGAAAGCTGCTCGGAGATACGGAACAAGTCGGCGCTCGACCGGAGCGACTCGTCGGAGCCCGTCTCGATCGGAGTGAAGCCGACCATGGCCGCGGGGTCCGCTCCGACCGCGGCGCCGGCCCCGATCGAAACCACCGGCAGAGGCTCCCGAAACCTCGCCCTTCGCTCGACGATGAAATCGCAGAAAACGTTCACGCCCGGATGGTTGAAACAGTCCGCGATCCACAGCAGCTTCTGCTTCGCGTTCATCCGCCCCGTGCGGAACCGCACGAACTCGCGGGCCTGGGCGCGCACCTCCCGCCAATCGGGGTTCCTGGCCTCCTCGAGCGCGAGCCCCGAGAGGCCCTGGCGCATCACCTCAGCCAGGGTCACTGGCACAAAGGCCTTCCCGCCCGCATGCCCCGTCGGGCTCAGCGAGAGACAGAGCACCACAATGGGAAGTCGGTCCGTGATCCTCATACGTGACCTATCGGCATTCCTCGGCCCTATCTTTCAGGTTACCGGAGGGCCCTAGGGCTGTCCAAAGCGGTACGTAGTTCAGGAAATTCAGAGATTTGGAGAGAGGGCGGAATCAACGCGTTCGGTCACCAAATCAACGTGAGCCCGGTCTGGACGGTACCGCCGGGTGTCGGGCCTCCGTTGTTCCCCGCGTTCGCGCCGACACCCGCTCTCACTTCAAGCCGAAGGGAAGAAGAGGGCACTAGGAGCGCGACACCCGCTCCCTGGTCCACCAGGATCGAGCGCCCCCCCGAGTCTCCCGCGAAGCGTCCTTCGGTATACCCGAATCCCTGCCTTGCGAAGATCTCAAGCTCGATCGGGCGCTCGCCGTAGGGCGCATCGCTCAATCCGACGTTGCCGACCACAAACTGGCTATCGGCATTGAGGCGCAGACCTCCCGCGACGGGCTCCACCCGTCCGACATAGCGCACTCGATTGGCGAGGCGGATCTCGCCTTCGTAGACGCCGCCCTGCTCTCCGCCCCGAAGGACGACATCCCCGCGCGCAAGTTCGAGGCGCGTCCATGGGCCCTCGGAAACGACCTGAATCGACGCCATCGGCGACACCGGCTCAATCGGCGCTGCTTCGGCTTCCAGGGCGGCTGCCATTAAGGTGGAGTGGAGTCGGGCCTCGAGCATGAGCCGCGGGTCCGTGGGCCCGGTCAGCCCGAGAACCGAGATCAGATCTTCATCGAACCGCAGGACCCGCTGATCAGGAGAGACCAGTCGGGTCACGCACCCGTCATGCGGTCGGCCTTCGCGAGCGTGCGTGGCCGCAGGAAGGGCTCCTGCTGACAGGACAATCGCAACGAGAATCGAGCGCGCGGGCCGCCCGGAAAACGTCGAGCCACGGGGCTCGCTTGCAATGGGACTCATGGATAGACCCATGGATTGCAAGGATCAGGCGGTCGGATCTGATCGCAACTATTTGAAACATTGAATCTTTTAACGCGCCCCAGGGTTCGGACCGCCCAAGGAGACGGCGGCCGCCCAGAGAATGGACGGGGATCGAGAATTGCCCCGACTGCGCGATCCTGTTACGACGGCCCCATGGGAAAAAGACTCAGCGTGAAGAACCGCAAGCGCCGCCGCCTCCAGGCCAAGGCCTACCGAATGGGAACGACGCCGGCCAAGCACAAGGTGGCCGTCGAGCGCAGCGAGCGAGCGCTGAAACGCAAAGCCTTCCCGATGACCTGAGCGCGCGCGTCTCATAGGAGGCCCGCAGGCAAAGCCTGCTTACGCTATGCGCGTCGCGATCATCGATCTCGGGACGAACTCGGTTCGCTTCGACATTCACCAGCTCGGCCCTGGCCGTCGGGCGCGCCCGCTTCATCGCGAGAAGCTGATGATCCGCCTTGGCCAGGGCCTGTTTCTCGACGGTCGGCTCGACCGGGAGGCGATCAGCCGTACGCTCGAGGCCTTCGCGAGCTTCAAGAGAACCGCAGCCGGCCTGCACGTCGATCGCGTCGTCGCGTTCGGGACGAGCGCGCTTCGGGAAGCCGCCGACGGCGAGAAGCTTCTCGGCCGCATCCGGCGCCGCACGGGCATCGAGATTCGGGTCATCACCGGCAGCGACGAGGCCCGTCTCATCTCGCTTGGGATCCTCCAGAACGAGCGACTCCCCAAAGGACGGTTCGCGCTGCTCGACATCGGGGGCGGAAGCACCGAGATCAGCGTCTGCCGCGGGAAGGACCTCCTGCTCTCGGACAGCTTCGGGCTTGGAACCGCCCGCCTGCAGCAGGTCTTCCTGCGCTCGAGCCCCCCTCGCCCCACTCCCGCAGACCCCGACCCGATCGACCGTCTGAGACGCTACATCAAGAGCGTGATCCTGCCGAAGATTCTGGCCGACGACTGGCCCAAGGTGGATCGGATCTTGGGCTCGAGCGGCACCATTCGCGCCGTCGCCCGCATCCTGCGAAAGAAGAGCGGTGGAGGATTCGACCGCGGAGAGCTCCGGAAGGTCGTCCGGGCGATGAGCGGCATGACGACGACCCAGCTCCTGGGCCTCCCCGGAATGGAGGCCCGGCGGGTCGACATGATTGTCGCGGGCGCGATCCTGCTCGAGGAGTGCATGGACGCGCTGGGCGCGAAGAAGCTCACGCCCACCGAGTTCTCGCTCCGCGACGGCATTCTTGAAGAGCACCTGCGGCTCCTAAGCCGCCAGAAGCGCTCTCCGGTCGCTTTCCATCTCGCCGACCTCTCGGCCAAGGCGCGAAAGCTCGGAGCACACGAGACCCATGTCAAGCAGGTCACCGCCCTCGGTGAGACGCTCTTTGACCGGCTCGCTCCCGTGCACCGCCTTCACGCGCGTTGGCGGATTTACCTGACCGCCGCGGCGACGCTTCATGACGTCGGCGAAGGCGTTTCGCCCGCCCGACACGAGGAGCACTCCTACTACATCGTCAAGCACGCCGACTTCCCCGCGATGGAGCCCTGGGAAACCGACTTCATCGCCGAGCTCTGCCTGCTGCACCGGGGGGGAAAGGTCGACCCGAAGAAGCTGTCCTTCGGAAAGGAGAAGGCCCGTCGTCAGGCTTTTCTGAAGCTGCTGGCCCTGCTTCGCGTGGCGGACTCGCTCGACCGCGGACACAAGGCGGCGGCGGTCATTCGGAAAGTGAAGATCGACCGCCGCCGGATCGAGCTCTTCGTCTCCGGCCGAGGATCCATCGACCTCGAGTGCCTGCGCGCGGAGCAGAAGAAGGGCCTCCTCGAGGAGGTCTTCGGCCGCAAGCTCGTCATCGTGAAGACCTAGGAGACAGTATCGCCCATCACGGCCGGTTACGGCTCGGGGTGAGAGTCAGGCGCAGCGCCTGGAGTCGACCCGAGGGAGCATGCACGAGAAGCCGATTGCCCGCGCTCCCGAATCGGCACGAGGCGCACCCCGCGACTTCGGCCTGAAAGCCTGCCGGGTACAGCCGCGGAGGGACCGCGATCACGGTGGGCGCGTCGATAGTCGCCGAGGGAGTCCAGTCCAGCCGAAACTCGCGCGATTCGGGGTTGAACGCGTAGGAAATGGGATTCCCCGCCACGCGCTCCGGGTAGGGCCGCACGAGCGCGCGTAGCAAGGGTGCGATCTCGCTCCCATCCGCTTCGAGCATGGCATACGGGTCGCCGGGCTTCTTCGAGTACTGCCAGTAGAGATTTCCAGCCGCGACCTCACCGGCGGCATCGTACTGCGCTGCCATGTAGGGCTCGATCCCGGGCCGCTCCGACATCCCTCCGTACTCGCCGATCAGGAGCGCCGCGCCGAGCCCGCGCGCCTCCTGGGCCACTTCAGCGACGTGCTTTAGGATTTTCCTGCGTCTGCGCGGATCGAAGCCCTGCCCGCTCTCGGCCCTGAAGTCGTAGGAATGAGGCGCGTAAACGACCTGATCGAAGGTGAAGGGACGCAAGTGCGTCGAGAAGCCGCCGTTGCGGGCCGCCGAAGGCTCGACCACGGCCACCCAGCCCGGAGCATGAGCCCGCACTCGTGCCACCACCCGCTCGTACAGCGGCGCGAGCTGCGCGCGCTCGAAGAATGGCGAGAACCAGATCGGCTCATTGAAAATGTCGAACCCGATGACGGCCGGCTTGCCCGCCAGCCGGCGCGCGACCTGCTCCCAGGCCAGGACGAAGCGCTGCTGAAGCCCCTCGCCGTTCCAGAAGCGCCAGAGGCAGCCGAGCACTCCCGGCTGCAGAGTCTGGAAGAACCAGGGATCCACCGGGCGAAATCTCTCGTAGTAGCGCTCAGGGCAGGTCCAGCGAGGGGCGCCGTTGCCCGCGCCCTCCGCGAATCCCTCCCCGTAGACGTCCTGGTGCATGTCGAGGATCACGAAGAGACCCGCCGCGGCCACCCAGTCCATCCGACGCGCGACCTCGTCGAGGTAGACCGTGTCGTACCTCCCGCGCTCGGGCTCGATCGCGGCCCACGAGATCAGGAAGCGGACAGCGTTCATTGACCAGGCATCCTGAATGCGCTGATAGTCCGCCGGCCCATGAAAATCGAAATAGGGCGGCTTCTTGTGGGCGTTCGACAGGTTCACGCCCCTGAGAATGACCGCGCGTCCCTGGGGGTCGCGCAGGAACCCATCCGAAACCCGCAGAGGCTCGGCCAACGCCGCCGTCGCATGCGCGAGGCACGCCACAGTCAAAGCGAACCCATTCGCCCAGCTCGCGAGCGACGTACCTTCCCTCTCCATCCCTCGACCCTGCCGCAGCGAGTTGGTTTACGCTACGGTGAAATCTCTCGAGCGACCTGACAGGAGCTGGGCGCAACTCGGTACCGCTCGAAATACTGCAGAAGAAGTCGGTTTCGTCCAGCCAGGATGGCGTCGTCCTGGGGCGTCCGGGCGGAGTTCGCCGCCTTGCCGGCGGCCCGGCCCAAGCCGTGGTCCGCGCCGGGAATTTCAACGTATCGGTGCCTCCTGCCGAGGCGGGTCAGCTCGCGATCGAGAGCTCGAGCCTGCCCGACGCCGATTGCCCGATCCTCCCGGCTATGCAGGATCAGGATCGGGTCCCGAAACGCATCCGCCCAGAGAATCGCCGATCGTCGCGTGAGCTCCATCGCCTGAGCTCCAGCGTCGGCCTCCGCGAAGCCGGGGATGAGGTCCTCCTGGAGCGTCTTCACCCCTTCCCTCTCCTGAGACCAGCTGTGCAGGTCGGCCAGACCGCTGATGATACCGGCCGCGTTGACACGCATCCCGTCGGCCATGGCCAGGTAGCTCTGCATCCCGCCCCGGGAGACTCCCATCATGAATCGATTGCATCGGTCGCCGTAGCCGAGGCCGTCAGCGACCGCCTCGAGCGCGCGCGTGTCGTTGACGTCGGCGCCGCCGAACTCCTCTCGGCCTTCGCCCCCGTCGTTTCCGCGGTACTGAGTCCCGACGATCACGTAGCCCGCGCGCACAAACGAGCCGAGCTGGGCCAGGTAACCGCAGCGAGCCTTTCCGAAGTCTCGGTTTCCGCCGCGATTGAAGTAGATGACCGGCCTCGGGCCCTCGGGCATCGGATCGGGCTTCAGGACAAAGCCGCGCACCGCGAGGCCGGAGCTCATGTACGAGATCTCTCGTGCTTCCACGCCGGCGAACTCCGGCTCGTCGTCGCAGTCGAGCAGCAGGCCGGACTCGTCCTCGAGGTACGTCCAGCGAGAATCAGCGACGACAGTGCCGTCCGGAAAATCCGGCCGGCCCGTCCCCCGGCACTCCGCGTCGATGGCAGCCAAGGCGATGGCGGCGTCTCTCAGCTCTTGGTAGGAGTCGCGATCCCCGCCGCCTTCGTTCAGCCGCTCCGCGATTTCAGCAACCCGCCGATTGAGCTCAAGGACCGGGGCGCTGACGCCCGCGCTCAGAAGCCGGCCGGTGCACCCGGAAATCGAGTCGCAGTACCCGGAAATCTCGGCGAGGAGGTTGTCTCTTCGCCCGTCGTCCATGCTCGAACCCGGCGGCTCGATTACACGCGAGCCTTGCGGCTCGACAGCGAGCGCGCGCACGGCTGCCGCGTGCGGGAGCGTGCCGGCGAGGGCCAGAGCGAGATACCTGGGAAGGACCTTCATCCAGCCCTGAGCTATTGCACCTTGCGTTCCCGCCCCGCGGCGCCAGGCGCCTTCTGTGGCCCTTCCAGGGCACCCGTGGCGAAGGCGACACAGGATACCCGTTAGGCAGCGCCTAGGGCTTGTTCAGGCGCCATCCGGCTCGACAGCCGCAGCCACATGGGTTCCTAGAAAAGCAGGCCGACCGTCATGCTGGCAGTCGTCGCTCCGCCATCGGGAAAGCGCCGGTACGCGACCGCTGCCTGGAGGAGCACCCGGGTCCCTTCCGAGAGCGCCATTCCGTAGCCCAGGCCCCCGAGGCCGCCGAAGCCCGCGTACCATTCCTTGAATGACGACGAGTACTCGTAGACGCGAAGCCAAGAGGCGCCCAGGTCGGCACGCCAGTAGAATCCTTCCCCGATCTGCGGGCCTCGGAAGTCCATGAAGCTCACCGAAGCCTGGTACTGGTCGAGATCGACGTACCGGGCGTTGCTCAGCTCGTACTTCGTGCTCACACTCCCGGCGAAGCCCGCGATGCTGTTGCGGCGAGGAACGGGAAAGTAGATCCCCGGCACGTCGATCGCCGTCGCGAGCGATGGCTTTCCGCCCCCGGAGCCGACGCCTTCGCGCCGGTCTACGATGGACTGGGCCGTGCGTGGATAGACCGCGGCGCCGGCACCGAATCCCCAGTACAGGTACCAGTCCTCGCGAACGGTCTTCGCGCCCTGCCCGGCGGGGGAGGCGGCCGTCCGCTCTTCCGCCGACTCGGCCGCGGGCACGCCCTCCGGAAGGACCACCGGCGTCGCCGCCGCGATCGCCGAACCCAGGGTCAGCCACGTGGAGCCGAATACCAGCAGCGCGTTGCGGAACATCAGGCAGGCTTCTTCTGAATCAAGGTCTGCAGCTCGCCGCGCTCGTACAGCTCGGAGACGATGTCGCAGCCACCGACGAACTCTCCGTTGACGAAGATCTGGGGAATGGTCGGCCATTTCGTGTGCTCTTCAAGCGCGGTCCAGAGCTCGTCGTCGGAGAGCACGTCGACACCGACGACCTTCTCCGCGCCAGCGGCGCGCAGAACCTGAATAGCGCGTGCGGAGAAGCCGCAGGCCGGGAAGTCCGGCGTGCCCTTCATGAAGATGACTACGGGGCCGGACTTGATCGTTGCCTCGACTTTGGGAATCAGTGGGTGAACCATCGACATCATCCTTTCGACTGGACCTGTTCAGGCGAATACGTCTTGAGCGTCAGGGCGTGAACCTCTCCGGAGTCGATCTCAGCCTTGAACAGCTCGTACACCATCTTGTGCTGCTCCATCATGCGGCGCCCCGTGAACGCGGGCGAGACGATGGTTGCCTGGTAGTGGTCCTGGGTCCCGGTGAGGTCGACGACCTCGGCGCGGGTGCCCGGCGCGAGACTCTCGATTCGGGCCTGGAGCTGGTGGGGTGCCATGCGTTTCGCGGTCTTAGCACAGGGGAAATCATGCCGAAAGGCGGGATTGCCGCGACTCATTCCCACGCGAGTCTCATGGCTCGACTCTTGACGCCGTGCGGGGCCCCGGGTTACCCGAGCAACCGTTTCCACACGGTTCTTGTAAAAAGGGGGGGTCGGGATGAAGAAGTTCTCCGCGATTTTCATGTTGGCCGCTCTGTCGGCCGCGAACGCATCCGCCGATCTGCGGCCGCTCGCCGGCTCCGACTGGGCGCGAAGCAATCCGGGCCTCCTTCCCTACCAGAAGTGCGAAATCCAGGCCTGGCACGGCAACAACATCTGGAGCTCGATCGGCGGAAGCCTCTTTTACGGCGGCCAGAACTTCTATGATGACGCCCTGCTCCGCCTTCGCTGCTGGAGCGACAAGCTCGGAGTCGAGTGGGCGATCCCGGTCGAAATCACCAAATATCGCGTGGCCGGAGTGACCGCCGAGCTGAGCAACGTGCTCTGGAACCGGCAGCTCACGGTGTCGGGCCTGAACGGCAAGGCCGTGAAGGACACGTTCGGACGCTTCGGCGGTCTGGGCATGGGCCTGGGCGCGATCGTGGGTGGAAACGTCGACCTGCTTCTCAACCATCGCAGGGTCGTCATCCGCGACGCGAACGCCGGCCTCAGGATCGGCGTCTCCCTGGGCTACTACAGCTTCCGCCTCGAGCTCCGGCCCGCCGTGACCGAAGTCGAGTGCCAGGACTCCTATCTGCTGGCCCCCGTCGGCGGCGGCTGCGCGGCCCACCGCCAGGGCAACGTGGCCTACGAGCGCCTGATGGACTACCGGTTCGAGAAAATTCGAAAGAAGTAAGTCTCAGCTCAGCCTCTGGCCTCAGATCCCGAAGGCCGCAGGCTGCCGTCGCCCACAGAAGTAGGGCGACACAGGGGGGACCGCCGCTACCCGTATCCACTCAGGATGCCCGCCCGTCGATGCGAAGGCAGGAGGGCACGGGGACGTACGGCATACAGGCCGACGCAGGGCTATCCACTGGATCCGGGCGACCGCGCCGGCGCGCCGACCTTCGGGCAGTAGCGCGCCAGCGTGCACTCGTCGCAAAGGGGCTTGCGGGCCGAACAGACGGCGCGCCCGTGGTGAATCAGCAAATGTGAGAAGAGCGACCAATCCTCGCGCGGCACGACGTCCATCATGCGCCGCTCGACCTTCTCGGGTTCGGTCTCACGCGTGAAGCCCATCCTCCGGCTGAGGCGCCCCACGTGCGTATCGACGACGAGGCCGGGAATCCCGAAGGCATTGCCCAGCACGACATTCGCCGTCTTGCGGCCGACGCCCCGAAGCCGCGTAAGCGCCGCGAGGTCGGCCGGGACCTCGCCTGCGTGCTCGTTCACGAGCGCCTTCGCGGTCTGGACGATCGACTTCGCCTTGGCGCGGAAGAAGCCCGTCGTACGAACAAGCTTCTCAATTTCCGAGACCTTCGCCCGCGCGGCGGCGGGCGCGTCGGGGAACCGCGCAAAGAGCGCGGGCGTGACCTTGTTCACCCGCTCGTCCGTGCACTGCGCCGACAGAATGGTGGCAACCAGCAGCTGGTAAGGGCTCGCGTACTCGAGGCTGCACCGCGCCTCCGGATACTCGCGCTTGAGCATGCGCAGGATCTCGGCCATGCGCCG
>CAYJTX010000041.1:0-13460 GCA_964372615.1 uncultured Bacteriovoracaceae bacterium
TCCTTGCATCCTGTTTTTGCATCACACAAGAACAGCACGGCAGATCGCTTATGTCTAGAGACTTATGAACTGATTAGTAGAGCGCTTACGCAAACAGTGCAAGGGCTCCTCTCTGGTGCAGTGAGTCGCATCGGAGGCGCGGCCCACTGAATTTTCCTGCACGTCATCCCCGGACCCAATAGGGTCCCGCGGTTCTTCCCAAAAACACATGGGGCCCCTCGGATGTCCCTATGTCGAGCAGACTACTGACCGCAGGTGAACTCGCGGCATACCTACGCCTTTCCAGAAAGACCATCTACAATCTCGTCTCTCAGGGTCGGATCCCGTTCTTGAAGGCGGCCGGGGCGCTTCGTTTCTCACTGGAGCAGATCAATCTCTGGCTGGAGCGCAAGAACGGATGCAAGTCCACGAAGACGGAGCCGAGGACTGCGGGAGAGGCCCCATGACGAGTGCCGACGACTCGCTATTCGACGTTGCCGAAGCCGCCGCCTACCTGAAGGTCAAGCCCTCGACTCTATACGGCTGGGCCCACCAGCGCCGCATTCCCTTCCGAAAGCACGGCCGCCGCCTTGTCTTTTCCCGCAGCGACCTCGAGGCCTGGAGCGCGGCCACGCGGCAGGACCCGATCCCCGAGCGCTCGTGGACTAAAAGCAGCGTCTCCCGAGGTATGAGTCCCAAGGAAACCAGCGGTCCAAGGGACCGGTAGCCATCCAGGCAAGGAGGACGGATGGCGATTCAAAAGAGAACGTTCACCTCGGGGGCGACGTCTTACGTTGTCCGGGTGCGGGATCCCCGTGGCAAGTGGTACCCGACGAAGAGTTTTGAACGTCGGGTAGATGCAGAGAGGTACGAGCGGCAGCTCGGGACTCAGCGCGACGAGGGCCGTGTCGTCGATGGAAAGGGCGTCAGGGACTTGATATTCGCGGACTTCATTGCCCGCTGGGCGGGGGAGTGCCGGGGGCATGTGTCCGCAGGGTGGCGGATCAGTCAGGACCAGATGATCCGGGACTTCGTCATCCCGATCTTGGGCCAGAAAAGGCTCTTGGACGTCGGTCCCCAGGATGTGGACCAGGTGTTGAAGAAGGCGGGCGAGCGACTCGCACCCCAGACGGTGAAGCACGTCTACTCCATGCTGCGGAAGATGTTTGTCGATGCAGTGGAGCACTACGGGCTCCAGGTCACAAACCCCGTCCTCCGTCGGTACCGGCCGCGGATCGCCCACCGGCATCGGGCGTTCTTGAAGCCGGCGGAATCCTGGCGGCTCCTGGAGTCTGTCAGCGAGCACTATCTCGGGCCCGCAATCTGGCTGGGCACGCTCGCGGGCCTCAGGATCAGCGAGATCCAGGCGCTCAGGTGGTCGGGAGTCGACTTCGACACCGCGCAGATCTCGATTCGGGCGGCCTACAATCGGAAGGAGAAGAGGCTGCAAGATCATCCGAAGCAAGAGGACTGGGGGCGGGTGCCGATGATGCCTGCCCTCCGGGATTACCTGCTCGAGAGGAGAGGGGAGCACGGAGCCTTCGTCGCCCCGGGAAGGGACGGGAGTTCTATGCTCTCCTACGAGACGATGGAAGACGCACTCAAGCGTCTCTGCCGGAAGATCGGGCTCCATCCACTTACACCCCACGAGCTCCGTCACTCTTGCACGGAGATCTGGATCGACGCCGGGGCGTCGGCGGAGGACATCCGCAGGCTGCTGAATCAGAAGTCCCTCACGGCGACAGCCCACTACATCCACCGGACGGATGAGCGGCTGAGTCGGCTTGCGGCGGGGATCACCGCGACGACGACGTCGTCACCGTTGTCGTCGTCGAGTTCGTCCACGGGGGCGTCGTCGGCCCGGCTGCGGCTGATTTCCAGCCCGACCGAAGCGGTCCAACGTGTGGGCCCTTCGGAGGTAAAAATGGGTGAATCGGGTGAGGTGAAGTGAGTGGAGAGGGTCGCCGAAATCCTCGCGATGTTAACTCCATGTTAACTCGTTGAGGTTTTCGGCTTCCAAACGGCTGAAAAACGACTTGAAGAAATGAGTCTAAGTTATTGATTTCATTCTAATGGTGCGAGGAGGGGGACTTGAACCCCCACGACTTTCGCCATACGCCCCTCAAACGTACGTGTCTACCAATTCCACCATCCTCGCACTGACAGGCGGTTTCTCTAATTCCAAGGGTTTGAGCCCTCGTTTTTAACGAGCACTCCAAGACCGGTCAAGGGCTTTTGCCGGGAGATTCACTCAGCGGGGCATGCAGGCGCGGCGGCGACCCAGTCCGCGCGATACACCTGGCAAAGACCGACCGCCTGTTCACGGGTGCCGAACTCGCGTGCGAGGATTTCGCTCGAGAAGCGTACGGGTTCGACCGGGCCTAGGATCGTCCGTCGCTGGAGCTCACCGCCGTAGGGGCCAGAGGAACAGAGAACGGAGAATCGCCGGAGAATGGAGTACTGAGCGTGCGCCTGCCAGAGGCCCTGAGGGTGAGTGTGCTGCGTGAACGCGCACTCGGTCGCGCGGACTACGCACCAGTTTTCGACCGAGCACTCGCGGGGGAGGAAGGAAGGGTTGTCCTGGGGATCGTCGAACTGGCTGATCGCAGCGGCGCCGTCGGCGTCGAGGAGCACCAGTTCATCGTTCGCAAACCCGAACCGAGCTAGTGTGAGCGCACCCACAAGAGAGAGCGCGGTGACAGCGCCAATGAGCAAGAGCCTTCTTCCCCAGACCATGAGAGCGGTACCCGTCATGTGTTCCTCACCTCTTTCGGGCGAGAATACCGGAAGACATCACATTGTCCAGAGCGGAGCGATGCGTTTCCGCGTCATCAGATCTCGAACTCGCCGGCTCATTTCGTCGGGGCGTCTCCGCCTGCGTAAGGAGCGTCGCGAACGGGTAATCCCGAAACAGCTCATCGATCGGCTCAGAACGGTCAACATGGAAATGCTTAGGCAGGTACATTCAGGTGCGGATATTCTGATCGCAAGAATGGAACGAGAGCCCCGAGACGCCTACAGCTCGCAGCGCACGCCGAAGTAAAGGGACTGCCCACCGAGCGTGATCGTTCCGTCGGAGCCTTCCATCGTGCGCAGCTCGACCACGAGGTAGCTGCGCTTGACCTCGTAGTTGACGTAGAACTCGGCGGCGGCGGAGGGGTCGACGAAGTTCAGGAGAAACATTCCGCCGAAGAATGGGCCGCGGACCGTGAATCGTCCGCGTGGCCCGCTCGAAAGGGTGTAGCTGAGGGCTTCGGCGCCGTAGCCCGCGTAAGGGACGAGTGGCTGCTCCCGCAGAAGGCGAAGCTGGTAGCGGAGCTGGCCGCCCACTGACCACATACCTCCGATCGTCCGGGTGAGCGAGCCGAGCGGCGATATCGGATAGAGCGTGAAGGACGGGCCGGCGCCGAGCACGCCGTACTTCTGCACGACCGCCGGTTGATACTCGATCTGCAGCCGAATGGCGCGGGCTGAGTTCGGAGCTGTCGTTCGAGAGTCGTCAAAACCGGGAATTCCGGGCGCATTTCCTAGCGACTTGAGCGCGCCGGTCATCGCCACGGCCCACCTGGGGCGGAGCTGTTGGTACATCGGGATTCGAGGATCGATCTTCGGCTTTTCCGCGGCACTCTCCGCCGCTACGGAAATCGAGGTCACTGGCGGCGGCTCAGCTGTTACGGGCTCTGCCGCGGCTTCTGGCTGTGGATCCTGCAGGGATTCCGGCGTCGGCTCGGGCGTCGGCGGATCAGTCGGCGGTTCCGTTCCGATCGGAGCAGTCTCAGGCGCGCTGGGCGGCACGTCACTGCTTTCGAGGGAGGTGCCGAGGTCGTCACTGGGTGCCGGGGGAGGGGGAGCGTCTTCCGCGCCTGCCGAGGAGCCGAGCAGCGCGAGTAGGACGGCGAGAGGTGCCGAAACCCTGAACCACATCCTCCTCAGTCTCTCAATACACCGCGCTCCGCGCAATCAGGCGGGCTCTTGCCGGGCAGTTTCTGCCCGCGGGAGGATAAGTACGGATATCCTCAGTGTCGCTCACTCACCTAAATACGCCTTCCGTACCTCATCCGACGCAAGTAGCTCCCGAGCGGGGCCTTGAAGCTTGATCCGACCCGTCTCGAGCACGACTCCCTGATGCGCGATCTGAAGGGCCTGGAGGGCGTTCTGCTCCACGAGAAGCACCGTCTTCCCGTCTCGGTTGATTTTCTGAATGATCTCAAAGATTCGCTCGATGATCTGCGGCGCGAGCCCGAGGCTTGGCTCGTCGAGAAGGAGTAACTCCGGATGCCCCATCAGCGCACGTGCGATCGCGAGCATCTGCTGCTCACCGCCCGAGAGGGTGCCCGCGCTCTGCCTCCGTCGCTCGGCCAGCCTTGGGAAGAGCTCGAACGCATGCTCGAGGTCCGCCGCGTACGTCGACCGGTCGGGAACGGACCAGGCACCGAGGTCAAGGTTCTCCTCGACGGTGAGATTGAGAAAGATACCCCGGCCCTCGGGCGCCTGGCAGACCCGCCTGCGGACGATCTCATGAGCCGGCTGGTTCGAGATGACCTCGCCCAGATGGAGGATGCGCCCTTTGGAAACGCGCACGAGCCCGGAGATGGCGCGAAGGGTCGTCGACTTGCCCGCGCCATTGCAGCCGATCAGAGTGACGATCTCGCCCTTGCGCACTGAAAAGCTGACGCCTTGAATCGCCTGAATCGCGCCGTAGTGAACTTCGACGCCCTCGAGCTGAAGCATCGTGCCTTCACTTGACATGAGTGGCCGCGCCTTTCCCAAGGTAGGCCTCGATCACCCGCGGATTGCGCTGAATCTCGGCGGGGGTCCCCTCGGCGATCTTGATTCCGTAGTCGAGAACCGCGATGCGCTCGCAGACCCCCATCACGAGCTTCATGTCATGCTCGATGAGCAGGATCGTCATCCCATAGCGATCTCGCACGGAGCGGATCGTGGCCATCAGAGCCGACGTCTCCTGGGGATTCATTCCCGCGGCGGGCTCATCCAGCAGGAGCAGCTTCGCGCCGGTCGCCATCGCCCGCGCGATCTCGAGTCTGCGCTGATCGCCGTAGGGGAGATTGCGCGCGAGCTCGCCCCGACGCGCGCCGAGGCCGAAGATCGCCAGAAGCTCGTCGGCCCGGCGAACCTGGGTCTCCTCGTCCAGCACCATCGCGCGCGTGCGGAGCATGGATACGAGCGCGCCGTGGCGGGCGATGCTCGGGTTGCCGTCCAGCGCGACCATGAGATTGCCGAGCACCGAGAGGTCCTTGAAGAGCCGGATATTCTGGAACGTTCGGGCCAGGCCGAGGCTCGTGATCTCGTACGGCTTACGGCCCACGAGGTCCTGACCGAACGCCTGCACACACCCCGAGGTGGGGCGGTAGACGCCCGTCAGCATGTTGAACGCCGTCGTCTTTCCTGCGCCGTTGGGTCCGATCAGGCCGAAGATCCCGCCCTTCGGAACTGAAAGGTCGAGCTCCGCCACGGCCTTGAGGCCGCCGAACTGCATCGTCAGCTTCGTGGCACGGAGCGCGACTTCCGCGCTCACGCGGCATCCTCGGGCCGCACGCCCAGCAGGCGGCGCCGCCACGCGGCGGGCAGAAACGACGAGAACTCACGCGTGCCGAAAAGCCCGTTCGGCCGGGTCAGCATCAGGATGATGAGCATCAGCGAGTAAATCACCATCCGCAGGTCCACCTTCGTGATCTCCTGCAGCGGCCGGAGCGCCTCGCGGATACCCGTGAGGAAGACCGCCGCCACGATGGATCCCGTCACGCTCCCCATGCCGCCGAGGACGACCATGATGATGATCTCGAAGCTGCGGTTGAAATCGAAGGTCTGCGGGTTGAGGTAACGGAGGTAGTGGGCGAAGAGCCCGCCTGCCACTCCGGCGAAAAAGGCGCCTATGACGAACGCTCGGACCTTCGCGCGCGTGGTATTCACGCCCATCGCCTCGGCCGCGATCTCATCCTCTCTGACCGAAAGGAACGCGCGCCCCTGCGCGGCGCGCAGCAGGCGCCAGACCACGAAGGTCGTCAGAACGACCATCGTGTACACCCAGCCGAAGGTCGAGAGCTGCGGGATGCTGGGAAGGCCGCGCGCTCCCCCCACGGCGTCGACGTTCAGAACGATGACCCGGATGATCTCCCCGAAGCCGAGGGTGACGATCGCGAGGTAGTCACCCTTGAGGCGCAGCGACGGCAGGCCGACGAGGTACCCCGTGGCCGCGGCCGCCAGGCCGCCGGCCCCCAGGGCGAAGAGGAAAAACGCAGTCGGACCGAAGCCCCCCGCGGCGAACTGGGGATCCCGGGCGGCCATCAGGACAGTGAGATAGGCCGAGACGTAACCGCCCACGGACATGAAGCCCGCATGCCCCATCGAGAACTGGCCCGTGAAGCCGTTCACGAGATTCAGGCTCACCGCGAGCACGATATTCACGCCCGCGTACATGATGATCATGAAGAAATACGGATCGAGCACGTCACCGAGGAACAGATCCAGCACCCAAACGAGCGCGAGCGCCGCGAGCCAGGCGGCCCACGACCTCAGGCCGAAGTACCCCCGGGGCATCGCCGCGCCCATGTCCTAGACCTTCTCCGTCCGGCTGCTGCCGAAGAGCCCGGTCGGGCGAAAGAGCAGAATCAGGATCAGCACGGCGAACGCAAGCGCGTCCCGGAAAGTCGGCGCCCAGTAGCCGACGAGGAACTCCTCCGCGAGCCCGAGCGTCAGCGCGCCCACGACAGCACCCACGACGTTGCCGATTCCACCCAGAACCGCCGCGACGAAGGCCTTCAGGCCCGGCATCGTGCCCATGAGAGGCTCGATCTTGGGGTAGATCAGCCCCACCAGCACGCCGGCCGCCCCGGCCAGAGCCGAGCCGATCATGAACGTCGCCGAGATCACCCGATCCGTCGGGATGCCCATGAGCGACGCCAGGTCATGGTTGAAACTGACGGCCCGCATGGCCCGGCCAAGCCGCGTACGGAAGATGATGTACTGAAGCAGGGCCATCAGCAGAATCGAAATCCCGAAGACGATCATCTGAAGGGGATTGATCTTGAGGGCGCCGAGCGACCAGTCGCCCTGGGGCTGGTAGATCTGGGGAAAGAACTTCGGATCAGAACCAAACAGAAGCTGACCCGAGAATTCCAAGAAGAGCGAGACGCCCACGGCCGTAATCAGGAGATTGATGCGAGGGGCGCGCCTGAGCCGCCGATAGGCCAGCCGCTCGATGAGATAGCCCGCCGCCGCGCAGCCGACCATCGCCACGGCCAAGGTCAGCGCGAGCGCGCCGAGCGAAGGATTCGCTCCCAGGTTGAAGTAGCGGGCCACGTACATGCCGATGAACGCCCCCAGCATGTAAACGTCGCCGTGGGCGAAGTTGATGAGCTGGAGGATCCCGAACACCATCGTGTAGCCGAGCGCGATCAGAGCATAGATCGCGCCGAGCGACAGGCCGTTGATGATGTGCTGAAAAAACTCGACCATCCCGCGCGAGCCCCTCCCGAGGGCGGGCTAGGGATGGACCGTCGCGACGTACTTGTAGGTGCCGCCGTCGACCTTCAGCACGACCGCCGACTTGACCGGGTTGCGATTCGCGTCCATCGTGATCTTCCCGGTGACGCCCTGGAAGTCCTTGGTCTGCGCCATCGCGTCACGGACGTCGGCCGCCGCGAGCGACTTCGCGCGCGTCATTGCGTCCGCCAGGAACTTCGTCGCGTCGTAGCCCATCGCCGCCAGGCCGTCAGGAGCGGTGTTGTTCGCCGCCTTGAACTTCGTGATGAATTCCTGAACGTGGGGAGCCTTGTCTTCCTCGGAGTAGTGATTCGAGAAATACGAGCCGTTGATGTGCTCGCCCCCGATCTCCTTCAGCTTGGGCGAGTCCCAGCCGTCGCCACCGAGCAGCGGCGCCTTGATTCCAAGCTCGCGCGCCTGCCGGGCGATCAGGCCCACCTCCGTGTAGTAGCCGGGGACGAAAATGGCCTCCGGCTCCTGGGTCCGGATCGCCGTGAGCTGCGACTTGAAGTCGATGTCGCCGGCGCTGTAGCTCTGGTCGATGACGACCTCGCCGCCGTGCTTCTTCAGAGTCTCCGTGAAGTAGTCGGCCAGTCCCACGCTGTAGTCGTTCTTCACGTCCCGAAGAACCGCGACCTTTTTCACCTTGAGCGTCTCGAGCGCGAACTTGGCCATCACCGTCCCCTGGAACGGATCGATGAAGCAGACGCGGAAGATGTAGTCGCCGATCTCGGTCACCTTGGGGTTCGTCGACGACGGGGTCACCATCGGAATCTTGTGCTGCTGGGCGATCGGCGCCATGGCGAGGCTGCGGGAGCTCGCGACCTCTCCGAGAATCGCCGAAACACCGTTCTGCGTGATCAGCTTCGTGACCGCGATGGCGGCCTCCTCGGGCTTGCCCTGGTCGTCAAGCGAGATGATCTCGAGCTGCTTGCCCTTGATTCCGCCGGCCGCGTTGATCTGCTTCACCGCGAACGCGATGCCCTGGTGCGTCGAGGTGCCGAAGGTCGCCTCGGAGCCGGTCATCGAACCCACTTCCCCGATCTTGATGGGCTCACCTGACGCCTGCTCCGACGTCGGACTCTTCTTGCAGGCGACCGCGCCCAGACTCAGAGCCAGTACTGCCGAAACACTGATCCAACGACTGAATGCGTTCACGCGAATTGCCTCCCTCGGGACCCCAATTAAGATCCTGATGTCATTGACGGAAAAAAGCTGATCCAAGTAATATGCGGGGCAAGATGCCAAGTCAACGAAATGGCCCCCGACGCATGACAAAGTCACCCGCGAGTCTGGCTTATGCCATGCGGAGCTTCGTCGGTTATCTCGAGGGGACTTCCAAAGCGGCGCATACGATTCGAAGTTATCGATCCGACCTCCGCGCTTTCGCGGATTTTCTGGAATCCGGCCTGGGGTCGCGGCCGGTCGAGCTCTCGGAGATCACGCGTGCGGATCTCGAGCGGTATCACGGCTATTTGAAGGCTCACGGGTTCAAGACCAACACGCGCCGGCGAAAGATTCTCACGGTCCGCAAGATGCTTCAGTATCTCATCCGTCGAAAGAAGTTCCCACTCGACGTCGCAAGACAGATCCCCGCGCCGCTCAAGATCGAGCGAGTGCCTGCCGTGGTCGAATTGCTCGCCCTTTTTCCGGCCATCGCGGCTCTGTCGACTGAAAATGTTCTGCGGCGGCGAAACCGGGCGCTCCTTTGGGTGCTGGCCGAAACCGGCTGCCTCGTGAGCGAGGTCGGGCGGCTCCGCTTCGCGGACTTCACCGTCACGCCCGAACGGACCGGGGAGCTCCAGATCGACGGCAAGACCCCGCGGACACTTCCGATCTCGCCGGAGCTGGTCGCCGAGGTTCAGTCGCTTCAGGGCGAAGCCCGGGGTCGGCCGCACGTATTCTTCGGATTCAATCGCTTCGGCCCCCTTGAAAGCCCGATCTCCTCGCGCGGCGTGGAGCTCCTGGTGCGGGCCTACGAGAAGCGGCTCGGTCTGGGCCCCCTCACGCCGAGAACCTTCCGGCACTCAGCCGTCGTACACTGGCATGGCGCGGGAGTCTCGCAGGCCGAAATTCTGCGGCGCTTGGGACTTCGAACGTCGTACGCGATGAGACAGTACGCACCTCTGCTCGAGGCGCGGGCGGCCCGTAAGCCTCGGGAAGTCAGGCTTAAGGATACCTGCGAATTCGACGACCTGCCCGCGGAGTTCCTCGGTTACCTGAGACGCGAGCCGAGGGCATGAGGGCCCTGGCTGCCGCGATCGGCCTGCTCACCGCTGTTTCCTGCGGCGACACCCGCCTCTACGAAGCCGTCGGCTCGAGCCTGCTGGAAGGAACCTGGGCCCGTGCGTGCCACCTTTCGGCTTTCCCGGAGTCAGGAGGCGTGACCTTTCCGATCACCGAGCTTTGGGACTTCTCCGGATCGAGCTTCACGAAGTCGATTACCGCCTATGACCCGACGGATCCGAGCTGCTCCGGGTCTCCCATTTTCATCATCCGACACTCCTACACCCTCGCCACTCCGTCGCGGTCGTCAGCCGTCTCGGGCGCCATGGACCTCGACCTAGCCTTCACCCGGATAACCAAGACTCCCCTGACGGCGGCGACCGCCGCCGGCCTGAACGCCACCAACGCCTGCGGGCTGGCGCCTGCGTGGGCCAACGGGACCGAGACCGATATTACGGGCCGTACCTGCTTCGTGCACCCCTTTTCCACGGCTGGGACCCTCAGCTTCGAGCTCTTTCAGGTCAGCGGTGACCAGCTGACGATCGGAGACACGCTGACGACCGACGAGGTCACCGCGACCCGTCCTACGTCCCTGCTCTCGGACGCTCTCTACACTCGCCAGTGATGCGGCTAGAACCTTCGCTGGATCCCGGCCAGGAGCCGGAGCTGGTTCACGCGATTGGCGAAGACCGAGGATTCGAACTCGAGCCGGTTCGCGTTCAGGATCGCCATCCAGGCATCGTCGACCCCCCCGGGGCTGAGAGCCACTCCGAGCGTCAGGTCGGCGACGAGATTTCCGAGACTTCGAGTCGTTCCGCCCTGGTGATCGTTCTCGGGCAGAAAGCCCACCGACAGCGCCCCGATCGCCCCGCGCGACGCGAGCCGGAAATTCTCCGCCGCGAAACGGAGAGTGGGCCCCCACGCGAGCACGATTCCGTACCTGGAGGACGTCCCCGCCATCGACAGGGCGAAGCCCCCGAGCCCCACGGTCCAGGCGGCTCCCGCCCAGTCGATCGGCGGGCGATAGAGCCCCCAAAGAGAAAAGCGAAAAGTCTGGAACGCGCTCAGCGCGAAATCGGCCTCGCCGAGAACATAGCCCCGGTCCCTCCACGCCTCGTAGCGACCCACGGCCCTGACTCCGATTAGGATGCGTTTCTGGCCGGGGGTGACCGCCTCTTCACTGTAAGAGTGATAACCAACCGCGGCCTGCGCGATCCAACGCAGGCGAACGCTCCTGCCCAAGCGAAAAACGCCGTACTCCGCAGTCCCTTCTCCCCCGACGGCACGGAGCGTTCCGAGCCGTTCCTCCGTCGGCTGACTCGGTCGCTGGCCCAGGCGAAAGGATACCCACCCGGCGCCTTCGCGGGAACGGCCCGAAAGCCCCGTCTCGCTCCAGTGGACCGCCCCGGATGCGTGGAAAAAAACCTCGACAGCTCCGCCCTCGAGCTGGGCGCAGGTAACCGCCACGACTCCTCCGGGGAGTCCCTCGCCGTCCGCTCGAGTCGAGACTCCCGCTTCCGCGCAGCGGTCGTCTTCCCAAACGGACGACGACTCCCCCTCGAGGCCGACGACGAACCCGATCTCGTCGTACGACCCCTTCTCACCGGAAAGCCGGAGGTGAACGGCGGAGTCCCGCGTCGTCGTGCGGATCACCAGCCCCTCCGCCCTCCGCTCGACCACGACGTCCTTCATCGGAGACGAGGCCTCGTACTTCTGGCCCTCCGGGACCTGGACCTCGACCCTCGCGACGGCCCGTCGAAGCGGATTGCCGTCAGCGACCGGCTCGAGCTCCCATCGGGCGCTCGACGCCCAGCGGTCCGCGATCAGGTTTCCGCGCTTGTCGACCCACTGGACCGTGATCGACGGAAGGCTCCCGGGGATCGCGCTCGCGGCGTTCGCCAGAGGGACAGACATGAGAAAGGCGAGCGCGAGCGGAGCGAGGCGTCCCATTCAGTCACATTCTGCCCCGCGCCCCTGGCGAAGGGAAGGGCCCGCGCCACGTGACAAGGATCGCCACCGGGCGTAGACTCTGGCCTGGATTCGCTCATGCCAACCGCGGTGCTGCTCGCCTCCATCCATCGGAACGACCAGGAGCTGGGAGCCCAGCTTGCGGAGGCTCTCGCAGTTCCGCTCTTCGTGGTCCACAACCGCCACGAGGCCCGCTTCCGGCTCGTTCGTGAGCCGGCCTGCGTGGCGCTCTTCGATGCCGAGACCACCACGGCCTGCGACTCCCTCTCGATGATCCTGCCCAAGTACCTTCGCCCGAGACAGCTCATCGCACTCTCGGACGGCCCCCTGGGCCGGTACCGGCACCTGCTCACGCGCGGCCATTTCTTTTCCACTCACGTCCAGCGCTGCCCAGCCCCGAGGCTCCTGGAGTTTCTCCGGACGCTGGCCCAAGCGACCACCGATCCCGGACCCCCGAAACTTCGCCTGGCCGATCTTCTTTCGTCGGCAGCTCCCATCCAGAGCCTCCATGTGCGAGACGCAATCGACCGCCGCGCGGCGGTCGACGCCATGGACGGTTTTCTCCGAAAGAAGGGACTCATCCCCAGGGTCGCCTCGATCGTCGCCCGCGCGGTGGACGAGGCGCTCATTCTTGCCGAGAGTGCCGGCCCTCGCGTGCGGCTCGAGTTCGGCACCGGGAAGTCGTGGATGGGCGTCGGAGTCTCGGATCGCTCGGGCGCCCTCACCGACCGGGACGTCTTCGACGGGCTTTTCAACTTTTACCGAGGAGTCCACACGAAGCCCAGCGCGCGACTCGAGGGAATCGGCGCCGGGATCGTTCCCAGCTACGAGGAAGGAGTGAGCTGGCTGGTGGTCGCGGTCCCGAAGGCCCGAAATGAAACGATCGCTCTCTTTCCGGCCGCAACATCGTATCGCGAGTTCAAGAAGGGATCTCGATTCCTGAGCGTGATCTGCGGAAAACCGGGGCCCCGGCCGGAAGGGGAATGAGCGCCCAGCTACTTGCCCAGAAACCGGCCGGCGAGCCCCTTGAGCATCGTGAGGTAGGAGTCCCCGATGATCACGGCGGGCAGCCCGACCGTCGCGAGTCCGCTCCCTAGGACAAAGGTATAGAAATTCACCCAGAGCTTGCGAGCCCAATGCGTCGCCTTGGACTGCCGCCACGCCCGGATGATGATCATGAACAGAAGGAGTCCCGCCTCGCAGCCGAGCAGCAGGTTCCGGTTGGGATGCTTCGCGACCTCCTGGATGGCGCCCGTCACCGCCGGGTTATTGAACGCGCCCAGGTATCCCTGTACCGCCGGATTCGCGAGCAGCTTCTGAATCTCCGCTACTCGACCCGTCCCGGCCGGCGTCCCGGGGGGCAGGGCCTTGCCCGGGTCGGCACTGAAGGGATTTGAGACGTTGATCGAATCGTAGGCCTGCTGCATCTCCTTTCGGGCCTTCAAGATCTCTTCCGCGCTCCCGTCTTCGCCCGCGGAAGCGCCCGGCGAAGGTCTGGGCTGGGGCGCCGATGGAACATAGGAGACGCCCGCGTACGACGGCGCGACGAGGCTCAAGAGGATCAACAGAGTCATCCCGAGAGAATAACCAGATCAGGCGGAGGCGACAAGGCCGCCCGAGCGCGTGCTTGCGTCTGAAGTCCACAATGCGTGGCCTTCGCCTCTGACCAGTCTCTTGGTTGAGCCTCAAGTGCACGTTTTGTGGCCTTCAGCATGCACCCCAGAGCGACCGGCCCTGACGCGATTTCTGCCCGACCTCTTCGCGCGGTAAAGCGCCTGATCCGC
>CAYJTX010000042.1:0-13448 GCA_964372615.1 uncultured Bacteriovoracaceae bacterium
CCGAAACAGTACATGAGATGCGCGTTCTTCTCGTGCCCTTTTTCATCGTGAGCCTCGTCAGCGGGACCTGGATCCTCCGGTCCTCGGCTGAGCCCGGACTGTCCGCTCCCCCGTCGTACGGCACTTCCTTCATTGAGTTTCCAGGGAAACCTAACCCAGTCGCATCTTCCGTGGTCAAACCGGCGACCCCTGTCCTCGACGGGCACCAGGTCATGGAGCGGAACAAGGGGCAGGTCTTTCGCCTGAAGACCGCCGTGTCTCAGGACTCCGCGAAGACCTCCTACGGCTCCAGCTTCGTGGTGGATGCCACGGGGATACTCGCGACCAACTACCATGTGATCGCTCCGGCGGCTCTTTACCCGGAGCGCTACCAGATCTTTCTTGAGCGCGGCGCCAGCCAGCTGCCCGCGCGCATTATCGCGATCGACTCGGCCCAGGATCTGGCCCTGGTGCGGGTCGATGCCTCGTTCGAGCGCTCGCTCACGGCTCGAGCGACGGCCCTGGAGGCCGGCGAGAGGCTTTACAGCGTCGGGATCCCGCGCGACCTGAATCTCTCGATCGTGGAGGGGAACTACAACGGGGATCTCGGGGTGACGTTTTCCCGGAAGTACCAGATGTCCAATCCCCTGAACGCCGGAATGAGCGGCGGGCCCACCCTGGACTCGACCGGAGCTCTCGTGGGCGTGAACGTGTCCGTGCTGGTCGGAGCGGAGAGCATCTCCTTCGCAGTCCCGGTGCAGTCGCTTGCAAAGCTGCTCGAGCAGGCGCGGGCCAGCCGGGACATTGCATCGGGAGTGAGCTGGCGCAACGTCATCCTGGAGCAGGCTCGGGCGGCCGAGCGGTTTCTGTTCGAGAAGTGGCGGGGTGACTCGAGGTGGATCGACAGTCCCGGCGGCAAGTGGAAGATCCTCGAGCCCCCGTCCTTCCTGAAGTGCTGGAACGTTCCGAATCCCGATCGGGATGAGAAGTCGGACTCCGGGCCGATCCACTCGCAGCTCATCACGTGTTCGAACGTGCTCGATGGGATCACCGTCAGGCAGGACGAGAAGGCCGCGAGCGTGCGCTACGCCCTGACGGCGCTCATTCACGCGAGCCCGAGCCCGGGTACGCGCGAGTACTACCGGTTGAATCAGGCCAGCGACTGGGTCCTGAGCTCGGTCCAGAGAAAGCGCAAGGGCGGGAGCGCGGCCCGGTCCTGCAGCGGTCGGATTGTCAGGAACAAGCATGGCGTGGCCCTTCATGTCAGCCACTGCGTCTCCAGCGATGCGGTCCTGGGAGACCTGCGCGACGTCTCCATCCGGATCGCGACGCTCGAGTCAGACCGTGAGCAGCTCGTGATCGGCGTGGGCCTCGGGGGGTTCGACTCCGACCAGGCCGTTGAGCTCTATGATGCCATGATCGACTCGATCCGGAGGCCGTCGGGATGAAGAGCGTCAAGTTCAGAATCACCGACGAGGCGCCCGGAAGCCCACCCAGGATCGAGGTGATCAGCTCGTTTCCGTGCGCGATCGGACGCTCCAAGGACTGCGGACTGCGCCTCGATCACGTGACGGTCTCGGATCTTCACGCGATCGTGCTGGCGGACGGTCAGGGGATCTTCCTCCGAGACAACGAGACGGGCGATGGCGTGCTGATGGACGGAGAGCGTGTGGGAGAGGTTCGGCTCTCCAGCGGCCACCGGTTCCAGATCGGGCACGTCATACTCGAGGTATTGCATGTGTCGGACGACCCCGTCGGTCTCGTCGAGGCGACATGGAGAATCGCGCAGGAGCTTGGAAGGAAGGTGGCCCCGCCGAGCCCGCGAGGCGCCGACGCAGACGAGCGGAACTACCTGGGAGAGGCGGCCTACTCCTTCGTCGCCGCGGCGACGGTATCGGCGGCCATTGAGTTCGCACTGAAAAGCGGCTCCCTTTGGATAGCCGCGCTGGGGGCGGGGTTTTACGTCCTCGGCACCGCGGCCGGAGCGCTGTTGTTCTCGGCTGTAGGCCGGTACTTCTGGGGCGAGTGGAAACTCCGCCGGCTGCTCTGGTTCTTCGGGATCGTGCAGCTCATCAATGTTTTCGTGATCCAGACGCTACCCGTGCTCCGATTTCAGTTCGGTTCCGATTCCCTTCAAGTGCGCGCCCTGGAGGCGTTCGGTCTGGCGGTGGGCGCCGCCGGCTGGTGGTACTACTCCGAGCGCTTCACGGAAAGTTGGGGAAGGAAAGTCTTCGCCGTGATCGCCTGCCTGCAGCTCCTGGGAGCCGCCGCCGCGTACTCGCGCTACTTCAGCCGAGTCGAGGAGACCGCCGGATTCGAGGAGATCTACCGGCCCCTGTTCCCGGTCGCGGGTAAGCGGTACTCGAAGGATCGGGCGCTTGAGGAGCTGCGGGACAGCTTTAAGCGGCTCGAGAGCCGGGGCCAGCGGAGAATCGCTAGTCCCTGATCCTCAGCTCGACGGCCGCGATCTCGGAGATCGTGACGTGGATCGCGAAGAACTCCTTGCCCGGAACGCCTTCGAGCACGACGGCGTTGCTTCCCACGTCAGCCACCTTCCCGCGGTAGCTCGTCCCGTTCCTCAGCAGAATGGTCAGGGGCCGCTTCTGGGCGAGAGCCACCTGCAGGACGGTTTCCGTCGTGTGCGTGGCCTTGATCTGGATCGTCGGTTTCACCGGCTCCGGCTCGGATGCGGGGGCGCCTGCGGGCCAGAACGACCACGCGCCCCAAATCGCGCAAACGACCGCGCATGGCGCCAGCGCCGCGTAGAGGCTGATCTCGGTGCCGCTCTTTCTGGGGTGGGTCTCGGACGGGTTCTTAGACAGGGACTGCTCTGTGGAAACCATCTTCCTGATATCTCCTGCCCAAGAGAGTAGCAGCCATCGCCCGGACGCCAAATTTTTTTCTCACCACCGGCGTTCGGGAGGCAGGTAGTTCCACTGGAAGCCGCGAGTCATCCGGACGGTGAACGTCCAGCCGGTGTGGACCTCACCCCTTGCGTCGAGCAGGTCGCGAGGCGGGTTCGGGAAACGGGAGACCCGGCGCCAGACGCTTTCGGCCGCCTGGTCGAATTCAGGAATGCCGGAGGTCTGGAGCCGGCGCACTCCGATGAGGTTGCCGTATCGGTCGAAGACGACGTCGACGACGGTCACGTAATCCCCCGGCACCACCCGTCGAATAGCCGGGACCTCACGGACCCGGCTCTGCCAGAGCGGGCCCACCGCTTCGTAGAGTCGGGCGTAGAACGAATAGTAGACGGACTCCTGGGCATTGAGGAGGTTCTGGCTTCCTTCGGGAAGGCGATCCTCGAGAGTCTCTTGATCACCCCCGCCGGCACGAGTCGGCTCGGCGCGCGCGACTTCCTGAGGGGCGTCTTTCATGGGTGGCGGCGTAGTCAGGAGGAGGGGAACCCCGAGATTTCCGAGACCGCCCAGCTTCTGGACTCGGTAGCGAGGTTTTGGAGGCTCCTGTCGGGCGGCCGTTCGCTGGTCCTGCCCAGGCCCGGCTCCCGGCTTGGGAATGACCTGCGTGCTGCGGGCCCTTTGTTCCTTCTCGACGCGGATGTTCCTGTCCGAAAAATAGCGGGCATCGACCGGAGGTTCCGCGGCTTCGCGCTGGGAGCGGTCCAGCAGCAGGCGCTTGGGATCCGAGCGTTGCTTCCACTGCTCTCGGATGGCCTCGAGCTTCGCCGGGTCGACGGAGTGAATCTCCACGGGGGGCGGTCGATACGGAATCAGCCAGGCTCGGGGGATCGAGATCCACAGGAAGTGCCAAAGAATCGTGAGGACGGCGGCTGTCGCCCAGATCCGAACTGAGGTCTCTGATTCCCGGGCTTCCACGTGTTCAGCCGGGCGGCGCGCCCGAGAAATCCGCCCGAAACACGAGCGACCAGCACGCCGACGGCGCCAGCGAGCCCAGGCCGGGCAGGAGATCGACCCCAGCCGCGGGCCTGACCCGGAACCCCCGGGCCTCGAGCAGCTGTTTCCAGCCTCCGTAGGTCCGATGCCATTCGACCTCAGTGTCGTGCTGGATCCAGCCTCGCACGACGTGCTTGAGTCGAAAGAGGGGCGAGGCCGGATTCTCCTCGTTGACGAGCAGACGAGCGCCCGGCTCGAGCCAGCGGGAGAGTCGTTAGATGAACTGCTCGACCTGAGGGAGGTGATGCAGGGCGTAGGCGGACACCACTACGTCAGGTTTCCCGCCCAGGGTCTGCTCCACCGTTTTTTCCCAGGACGGATCCTCGTGGACGTCCGCTTTCCAAAAAACCCCCCCGAGGTCGGCCTCGTGGGCGAAGAGCTGGGCAAGGTGGATTTCCTCGGCGCTCAGGTCGAGACCCACTACCCGATGCTTCAGCTTCGCCATGGAACAGGTGATAATGCCGCCGCCGCAGGCCACGTCGAGGATGCGAAGCGGTCCTCCCTTTTCCGCCGCGATGGTCGAAAGCTCCCGAAGGAGGAGGACCAGTCGCTTCCGATTCAAGGGCGCGACCGGATGTCGGGTGAAGTACCCGTAAGTCTGGTTCACCCCCGGGTCGCTTCGATGCTTGGAAAGAAAGAGGGCTGCCTGCCCGAGCGTGAACCCTGCGGCCCCTCGGGGGGTCTCGTGCTCGGAGGAGTCGGGAGCGGACCGGTTCTTTTCTTTTGAAATCATTGATGAATAACCATTCTCTCCGTTTACCTTCAAAGCGGAAAATGCCGATAAGTCATGCGTCGAGCCAAGGGCTCGGCTGTCAGGAGGATCGATCTCTACGGTACGTCCACAGGAGCCCGTTTCGCAACCGGATCAGCCAGCGGTTCTGTTCGTCCAGCCGTTCGGACGATCGTTCGCCGCCTCGGTCGAGCGTCTCAAGGAAGACGGCGGTTTTCAGATCCGGGAGTGCAACTCCGCGTTCGAAGCCGTACCGATCGCCAAGCAGGCCGGGCGCTGCGTTCTCGTGATTCACGTGGCCGCGCGAGCCGACGTTGTTCGATACACGACGATGCTCAAGCTTCTCAGGGGTCCGATGGATCGTGGAGAGATGAGCGTCATAGCGACGATCGATGGGGGTGCGGAGGCTGTCCGCGACAAGCTCGCGTACTTCAGATGCAAGGAAGTCCTCGTTGAGCCCGTGCGGGCCAGGACGCTTGTCTTCAAGGTCGAGCGCTATTTGAAAGCCCTGTCGGCTATCCCGCGAGAGGCCGGTTCATCCGAGCCCAATCCGGCCGCGCAGCGCAAGCATTCTGGCATCCGCGGTATCCAAATGAAAGAGGAGGCCGAGGCATCAGAGAAGGAGGTCGTGGAATCCAAGGTCCCGACCCTTGCGGAGGCGCAGCCTAAGGTCGCGAAGACGCCGGTCGTACGGATGGTCAATCCCCTTTCGATCGAGAGCGACTGTTGGATTCTCCAGGGGGGCGGGGCAAGAACCGTGGGTGGCCGCTGGAGCCTGAAGTTGAAGGGTCCGGGTCCCTCGGCCGGTCGGTGGGCTGAATGCGAGCGTCCCAAGGAGATTCAGAAGGACGGGGCGGCGTGGTCCTGGTGCCCGACGGACCCCGACAAGGATCCCTTCATCGGAGAGCAGGGGGAATGGATCTTCGTGGGTGGCAAAGCGCCGGAGTTTCTCGACGACCTCTGGTGGTTCACCGGCACCTCCCCCTCTCTCGGATTCTACTTCGAAGGGGAGTGCCTCGGGTTCAAGTTTCGGGAAGGCGCATCCTCGTCAGAAATTCTCCTCGCGCGGGACTCGTCGAGCGCGCTGGCCGCCCTTCCGGCGATCGAGGCAAGCTGGCTCAGAGTCGTGCGAAGCCAGCAGCCTGCAGCGACTTCCGCCTCGGGAGACCCGGCTGCTCAGGGCGATCGTTCGGAGCTCAGCCAGTCCGGCGGAGGCGACCCGGGAGGTTACTCGGTGCGCATGGGCGCGCCCCTTCACCTCGACAGTGACTTTTGGATCTACCAGAAAGGACGTGTCAAGCGCATCGCGGATCGCTGGGTCGTCCGCTTGAAGGGTCCTGGGTCGACGGCTGGCCGTTGGACGCAGATCGACTTAGAGGATCTTCCGAAAGATCTCCCGAAGGACGTCCTTCTCCTGCTCGAGAAGCGATTCCGCGACCCTCACTGGCGTTGGGAGCCGATCGACGCGGAAACCGACCCGTTTCTGAAGGAAGACGGATCGTGGGTTTTTCGTGGCTTCGCGCCGAAGTTCGACGCTGACGCCTGGGTGTTCATCTCCCGTAATCCGGAGCTCGCTTTTTTTTATCGGGGAGAGTCCTACGGAGAGAAGATCGCGACGGTGGGCGATCGGGCGATCCAGATCGCCCGAAATTCCGCCGCGGCCGCCCGTGCGCTTCCGCTCATCGAGCGCTCCCTCATCACGGTGATTTCGGATCATCTCATCGAGAAGGACGCGAAGGACCACGAGTGGGCGCGGATCCAGAAGAGGCGGACTGCACGAGCGGCTGAAGCCGAGCAGAGCGCGAGCGCGGTGGAGAAGGCTTCGAGGGGGGACGGGGAGAGATACTGGGAACCCCGCGCTGATCGCGGCAGGAACCAGACGACGGAAGAGGACGACGGGGATAGCGAGCCGAAGCGAACCGGGAAGAAGCCGAAGCGAACCGAAGAGGAGCCGAGTCAGAGTTCCGCCCGGGAGCGACGGAAAAAACGAAAGGCGGCGGCTGAGCCGGGGGAGACGGGGGGGAAAAAGTACTGGGAAGTCCGAGCCGAGCGCGCTGCCGAGGAGCTGAGCCAGCCTGGCGAGGTCTCGGCGGCCCGCGACCGCAGCTCAAAGTCAGTCGAACCGGAAGGCACTCATAAGAAGAAGCGGAAAGGCCCGCGAGCCAAGGATTCTGGGCTTCAACGGAGGTCCCGCAAGAAGGATTCGTCGAACCGGCCGGTCGACCTCGGCGTGACGCGTCTCCGTTTCGAAAAGGAGAAGGAGAGGGAGCTTCGCGACCTTCGATCCCAGGACAAGGACGAGGGCCCCCGGCAGTTCTGGATCTCCGTCGGTGTTTTCGGCACGGGTGGAGGTGGCTGGGAGTGTGTCGGAGCAGAGGGGGAGAGCACGGGAAAACGGTACGTCTTCGTGTCGGCCGAGATCGAGAGTGGCAGCCTCGCGAGAGTGGAGGATGGGGCTCCCTTCTGGACCTACCTGGGCGTCCAGAAGCCCAGCATCACCCAGGATCGCAAGGAGTTCGTGTTTCGTGACCGGCGACCGGAGCGACTGCAGACCTTCGCGGACCTCGCGACTCCGATCCAGACTCACCTGCGCGGGAGGATACCGGCCCAGCGAGTGATCCGGTCACACCTCGGAGAGACCAGCCGGACGTTTGCCAAGGCCATCCGAAAACGAGTCGAGCTGAAGGGTGACTCAGTTCCCGGCGCCATCGCCGCTGTTTCGGCGGTCGAGCTCGCGATGCGCCCCACTGGCACGCGGCTCGGCGGCGCGGAATCACAGGGCGCGCCAACCCGTCTTAGAGATTTCGCCGCTTCTGTGCCTCCTGGCCCGACTCTTGGCCCGCTCGCGATCGCCTTCCTGGTGTCGGAAGTGCTTTCCAGCCGCCGGCTCCCGGTCCGCGAGATGGTGAGGCGTACCTGCATCTATCTCTCGGCTTCCTGTGGAGGCCTCCACGTTGAAATCTGGCGCCTGGAAGAGGGCAAGTGGAATTGTCTTGGAGCGAGCGACGGTTCTCCCGGAAGGCTCGGCTCTTCCATTGAGGAGGGCGAGAAGTTTCGTCAGGGTCCGGCCGACCGCGCCTACTGGGCGAGGGACTCGAGGTGTCGCTTGGCCTGGGTCTGGTATGGCGAAAGCGCTCAGCCCTTCGGCGCGGTCCTTCTTGCGGGCGAGGGGGCGGAGCTGGTCACCGAGAACTACGCGGCGGCGGTGGCGACGATGACGACCGGTCTTCTGAGAAAGGTCGCCTAGCCGCCGGCGACGCCGCGGGCGCCCTTGCTCACGACCCGGACCGCCAGGTCGATCGCACCTGATTCCTCGCCCGGCAAAGAGCTTCGGAGCCAACGCATCACGATCGCGTAAACGTCCGGGTTGAAGTGCTCCGGAAACGTGCGCGACTTCTCGACGCGATCCAGGGTCTCAAACGTGTTGCGCAGGGTTCGCTCGACTCCGTCCCAGGCTCCCGACGAGACCGCGTCGAGCAGATCTGCTAGGGCGAGCAGCTGGGCGACGTCATCGACGCCGAATCCTCGCAGGCCGCGGGGGTAGCCCGAGCCGTTGAACTTCTCGTGGTGCTGGGAGATGATCGTGCGCACCCGCTGGGGGAGGGAGGGGGCGAAGGTCTGCAGCAGCCTGAGCCCGTGATCGACGTGCTCCGCGTAGAGGAGCGCCGTCTTCTGATCCATGGACTTCCAGGGAATAGAGGTCACCCCGGCGGGGATCTGGGAGATTCCCACGTCGTGGAGCAGTCCCGCCATCGCAATGTCGGCAAGCAGCGCGGTGTCGATGCGACCGAACGCCATCGCGAAGATTACCGCGTAAGTCGCCACGTTCACGGCGTGCTCGAGGTCGGCGTCGATGTTGGCGAGCTTCCAGATTTCAGAGACCGCGGCCTCGGCTCTCAGGGTGCTGGAGTCGAGCACGTCCTCGACGGTCTGACGTGCCCGCTTGAGCTGGACCTTCTGCTCCTCGAGCGTCTCGGCGGAGGCTGTCTCGCGAAAGAGCTCCTGGGCAGCTTCGGAGACGATCGATTTTTTCTGGTCTTCCCCGATGCTCTGGGCGCTCAGCGCGGCAGCGAGGTAGGCTCCAGGCTCGGTTCTGGGCCTGAAGCGCAGCGTGACGGACTCGCCGTCAGGCTCGGCATCGGTCTTCGACTCGGCCTGCGGCACCGCCTCCTCCGCCCGAGCTTCGGGCTCCGGTGCGGGCACCGCATCCGATCGATCCGGGAGCTGCTCCGGGACCGGCGGATTCAGGTAGGTCCGAAACTCCTGCTCGTCGTCCTTGTGGATCCAGATTCGCGAGATTCCGCGCTCAACCGACCGGGCCAGGAAGCGGATTGGAGGTACTTCCCCCTTCCGTCTCCAAAGCATGACGTGGCGATTCCGCTCGAAGTAGAGATAGACGTCGAAGGTAAGCGGCTCGCCGGGCCGGAGGTCCGACAGGCTGCCCTGGACGAAGTCGTGAATTCTCCTCGCCTGTTTCATCCAGTGTTTCGGGCTCCCTTCTTGTAGAGCTCGAGGGTGGAGACCAGCTTCTTGATCCAGCCCTGCTCGAGCGCCGCGAGCGCCGCGATCCGCTGCCGGACATTTTCGACTTCCGCCTGAGTCGCGCCGCCTTCTTCCAGTCGGTCGATCTCGATCGATAGCTGCCTGATCTGAAACTCCGCCTCCTGAACCCTGTCATTGAAGGCTTCGATCAGGCCCTCGGCGTCCGGGGGGGGGAGGGGCTGGGAAGTTCCGACTCCTCCGGAGCGGAGCTCCTGAATCATGTCATCCTTCTCCGTCACGGCCATTTTCAGATCACGGATGAGCACGGCCGCGTCCCGAAGCGTTCCCTCTTTTTTCTTCGAGCCTGGGGCTGGCTCGGTCCGGTCCGCCGGCATCGGGGCCTGCGACGGGAACAGCCTGAGCCAGGGCTTGGAAGGGTGGGGCGCTTCGAACGGAGTTTCAAGGACGAGCTTCGGGGTGATCGGCTCGACCCAGAGCGTGTGGATGTGCGCGGGAGCCGACTCGGCGGGCGCGGAGGGGACAAACCCCGCCACGACCTCGATGTCCTGTGTTTCTGAAATCGGATGGACCCGCACGAAGTCCGCGTATCGTTCCAGCAGATGCGCGGGAGAGGTCGGCTGCGTCGTGCCGGGCCAGTAGCTCGAGAGCAGGTCCTTCGGGCTTACGCCGGGCAAGGTGTAGCAAAGTCTGAGCACGAGACAGCGGGTATCGGCCGCGAGCTGGAAATAGCCGCGCGGGTTCTTCGTCGCCGACGCCTGGGCCTGGAGCCACTCGCCCTTGCCCGGGCCCTCCTCGTAGACCAGGCTCCAAAGCGCGCCCAGGCAGATTCGGATCGAGCTCATCCGCCGGGCCCACTCACCGTTGGCGAGCTCCGGAATCGAGAGCAGGGAGTCCATTTTGAAACCGAGGCCCTGCCCGCCGTACCAGGCCTCGCAGTAAACGGGGGTCGAGGCCTCGACCAGCGACCGGATCCCGCTTCTCTTCTGCTCAAGGAGCAGCGAGCGAACGAGCGCCAGCGCCTCGTGGTGGGTGACGCTGTTGAAGTCGATCAGGATCGCGCGCATGTGGTCGGCCTGCTCCCCGAGCTCGTAGGGCTGAATCTGGTCAGAGAGGTAGCCCGCGAACGTCGGTCCGCTTGTCCGGGTGAGTCCGTAGAGGGCTTCGACTTTGCTCCAGGCGAGGTAGCGGTACCAGGGAGCCAGCACAAGCTGAGGCTGCTGCGCCTCGAGCTTCCTCAGAAGCTCGTCCTCGGTGACGCCGCCCGTGATCATCTCGACCTGGCCGATGGATCGGAGCGCGTTCGCCACGCGCAAGGTGAGCTGCAGCCGCTCACGCGTGAGACGGTCGTCGATGACGAAGGCGATCTTGGGTTTTGCGCTCGGGCTCATAACACGGCGGTTGCCACTCCTCTGATCGGCTGAATTCCGCCGAAGATTCAGCCGGATGCGGTTTCGCGGGCGCCGTGCAGCGTTCAGGCGAACGTCGGAGGGGGAGTCAAAGAAATGACATTCGGGGAATCGTCGGAATTCGCTACATTGGAAGGGATGCGTTCGGAGTCGTTCGCGAGCAAAGGCGGCTTGCGTCAGAAGATACTGGCGTTCGTGGGGGCGCTCGTCCTGCTTTCCCTCCTGGGTTCGACGCTCAGTCTCTATCGGATCACCGAAGTGAGTCGCTCGCTCGACGCGATCAACCGGGTCTCGGTTCCGCTCGGCCGCGTCGTCGCGCAGCTCCAGGCCGACGGCGAGGTCTTCCGTCGGGAGCTCGAGCGTCGCATGAGCTCGCGGCACTGGAGCGACCCGCACTGGAGGCCCAAGCCGATCCCGAGGTGGATCGAGGATCTCATGTCCACTGAGATCGGTCGGGTCGAAGAGCTGACCTCGCGCGATCTGCCCTGGTCATCGCCGGATTCACGGGCGCGGTGGCGCGAGTGGGCCGCGGGCCTGCGCGAGGGTTTCGCCCAGATCCGGGCGGAAGCGGCGAAGCTCAATCAGGCTCTGGAGCGCGAGGATCTCGAGCAGGCCGCGTCGGTCTATCCCGCCTGGGAAGGCCGGCTCGCGGACTGGATGCGCCAGCTCCAGTGGGGCGCGAGCGAGTACGAGCGCTCGCTGAGACGCACCTTCGCCCAGGCCGAAGAGCAGGTCAGCCACCTGCGCACGGGGCTCGAGATCATCCTGGCCGTCGTCGTCTCGCTTTCGCTCCTGCTGCTCTGGCTCGGTGAGCGGGCGCTCCGCCCCCTCGGCGAGCTGACCCGCCTCGCGCGCGAGATCACGCGCCGGGGCCTCCGGAGGGAGGACAAGGCGGTCCTGCCGGAGGCGTCGCGCTTCCGCGACGACGAGGTCGGCCAGCTGAGCAGCGAGTTTCATCGCATGGCGACGGCGCTGCTGGAGCGCGAAAAGGCGCTCGAAACGGAAAAGTCCCGGGTCGAGGAGCAGTACCGACTCCTTCGCGAGATGGGGAGGCTCAACGAGGACATCCTCAGGAGCATCGACTCCGTGCTGATCGTGAGCGATCCCGGAGGGAGCATCTCCCAATGCAATCCGGTGGCCGTGCGCTGGCTCGGAGCGGCCACGGTCAGCGAGGTCATCGGCACGGCGCTCGGCTCGTGGCAGCGCCTTCGCGCGCTCGACGCTCCGGGCTCCTGTGCGATCGAGCCGGGAGGGCCGCGTGCGATCGAGCCCAGGCTCATTGACGGACGCGTTTATGGCGGCAACTGGCTCCCCCTGATCGGGGGGGCGTCGGGGGGCGGGATTCTCGTGCTCGACGATCTGACCGAGGAGAAGGAACTCGCCGAGAGGCTACGCAGGGCCGAGCACCTCGCCGCGGTGGGGCGAATGTCGGCACAGGTGGCGCACGAGGTCCGCAACCCGCTTCACTCGATCGGCCTCGAGGCCGAGATGGCCTCGGATCTCGCGGCTCGCTCGGGCAGCCCGGAGCTCCGCCAGTCCCTGCAGTCGATCTTGGCCGGTGTCGATCGGCTCGAGAAGATTACCGAGAACTACCTGCGGCTCTCTCGTCTGTCCTCGGGCGAGCGGAGCGACTTCGACCTGGGTGAAGCGCTCGAGTCGGTGCTCGCGACGTATGCGTCGGCCTGCGAGGCCGAGGGCGTGAGCGTCGACTGGAGCCGCGAGGGCGGAGCTTCGCCCCGGATCTGGGGCGACCGCGATCTCCTCGAGCAGGCCCTTGGAAACCTGTTTCGCAACGCGCTCCAGGCGCTCGGGGAGTCGCGGGACAAGCGAGTGACCTGGCGGCTCGGGACCGCGGAGTCAGGCAGGGTTTGGATCCGAATCGAGGACTCCGGCCCCGGCATCGCGCCTGAAATCCGAGAGAAGCTCTTTACTCCCTTCGTCACCACCAGGGCGCAGGGAACGGGCCTGGGACTTTCCTTCGTCAAGAAGGTGCTGGATGATCACGGCGGCGAGATTGACTGCGTCCCGTCCAAGGGTTCCCGGGGCGCGGCGTTTGAAATCCGCCTCCCGCCCGCCGAGCCGCTTCGAGCGCATCGGGCGCCTGACGCCGCAGCAGAAAGGAGCGTGTAGACGATGGCTTCGATCCTCCTCGTCGATGACGATCCGCAGGCGCTGGAGTCGACCCGGAAGACGCTCAAGCTCGCGGGTTACGAGATCACGATTGCCGAAGACGGCCGGTCCGCCCTCGATCGCCTGGGGCTCGCGGCCGAGAAGCCGATCGACTTGGTCGTGAGCGACGTCCGGATGCCGCGCCTGAGCGGGATCGACTTCCTTCGCGCGATCTCGCTTCGAGGCGACGCCGTGCCGGTCATTCTCATGACCGCGTTCGGGCGGGTCGAGGACGCGGTCTGGGCCATGAAGCTCGGCGCCGTCGACTTCCTCACCAAGCCGTTCAAGCGACAGGCGCTCCTCTCGTCGGTGGAGACCGCGCTGCGCCGCACTCGCGCGGTGGTTGCGACTCCCGGAGTCGAGACCGACCTCGGGGGCTCGTCGCGGGTCTCGGCGGAGCTGCGGGAGCTGCTTCGACGGGTCGCGCCGACCACGGCCACCATCCTCCTGACGGGAGAAAGCGGGACCGGGAAAGAGCGGGCAGCGAAGCTCATCCACCGACTCTCGGCCCGATCCGGGGAGAATTTCATCGCGCTCAACTGCGCGTCCCTCCCGGAGTCCCTCATCGAGTCGGAGCTGTTCGGCTTCGAGAAGGGTTCCTTTACTGGCGCTTCAGGGGCTAAGGCCGGCCTCTTCGAAGCCGCGAACGGAGGCACGCTCCTGCTCGACGAGATCGGCGACATGCCGCTCGGGGTTCAGGCGTCGCTCCTGCGCGTGCTGCAGGAGGGGGAAACCCGTCGCGTAGGG
>CAYJTX010000043.1:0-13389 GCA_964372615.1 uncultured Bacteriovoracaceae bacterium
TGTTTCGCTCGCCGCGCGCGAGCGCGGGCTATCCTGGCCGGCCTTCATCGTTCGCAAGGAGCCCAAGGGCCACGGGACTCAACAGTACATCGAGGGCACGGACAATCTAAAGACCAGCGCCGGCGTCGTCGTACTCGAGGACGTCGTCACGACCGGAGGCTCCAGCGTGACGGCGATCGAGCGGCTGCGCGCCGGGGGCTACCGACCGCTTGCCGTGCTCACGGTCGTCGACCGCGAGCAGGGGGGACGTGAGGCCTTCGAAAAACTGGGCGTGCCGCTGCTTGCGCTCATGACCTTGGAAGAAGTACGGAAGGCGTCGTAAGGAGGGTCCGCTCTCCGGCCCCGGGGAGCCTGCTAGAGCGCCGCCCCCGCCTGGAGCTGCTCGGGCGTCCGGTAGTCGTAGCACTCGAACGGCAGGTCGAGTGCCTCCGCGAGCGCTCGCAGCTCGGCAAGGTAGTCCCCGCAGACGGTCATCGGGTGGTTGGAATTGATCTTCCACTCGAGGCGTCCGCAGAGCCTGAGGTACCAGTGCGGCCAGTCCGGGCTGCAGCGGCTGGAGCGCTCGCGCCACTGCTGCTCGGTCGGCACGTCGGTCACGCCGCGGCCGGCGGCGAGGCCCAGGCGGCCGTCGCGGTAGCCGAAACGGGCCCAGGTCACGACGCCCGGCTTGCGCACGACGACGGACGACGTCCCGCCGCCCTGGCGGAAGTACATGGAGGTCTGGCGCTCCGACCAGGCGCCGCGCAGCGAATCATGGCGGCCTTCGGCGAAGTACGGCGCGAGCGAGCCCGAGTTCACGAACCAGTAGAGGCCCTTCCGCGGATCCCAGTAGCGCAGGTCATTGAAGCCGGCGGGCTCGCCGCCCGAAAGGAGCTTCAGAACCTGCATCGTGAGGGCCGCGCCGTCGTCGGCCTCGGTGGAGGTGACCACGGTCTCGCCGTCGCCCTCGGGCCTGAGCCTGTTATTGAGCAGCCCGAGCGCGAGATCGGTCGCCGGGTAGTGCTCGATCCAGTCGAGCTGGTCCTGCACGCCCAGGAAGTCGAGCCCGTAGCGCGCCTTGAGGTCCAGGAGCGCGCAGTAAGCCTTCATCTGGAAGAGCGCCATCGGGCGGGTGAGGGACTTCGCCGGATCTTCCCCGAAACGCAGGTCCATGCCCTTCTCTAGAGTGAAGCGCAGCGCCGCCTCGGCCCTCGCGTCCGAAACGCTCTCGGCCATTCGCGCGAGGCGCAGGCCATCGAAGCCCTCGCGGGCGATACCGAAGATGCGGAGGAAGTCGGCCTCCGAGATCTTGTTCCACATCTGCATGGAGCGGGGGCCGACGGCGCCGTAGACCTGGCCGCGCAGGCGCTCGCGGACCGCGCGTGCGGCGTCGCGCGCTTTCGGGCTGACGGCCACGTCAAGAGTCTCTGGGTAGGGATATTCGTACTTGCCCCGGTGCAGGAACTGGGCGACGGCGTCGGAGTAGGACGCGTGGTCGGCGAAGTCCTCCACGAAGGCGCGGCTCGTCCGGATGCCGACGTGCTCAGTACCCGAGGCGGCGGCGAAGAGGCCCACCGCCCCCGGGAAGTCAGGGATCGAGCTGCCGAGCAGGAGCTTCGGCGTCGCGGCCGGAAGCTGCGCCATCGGACTGACCGAGAAATCGGGATACGCCCAGCCGGCCATGAAGTTGATGAAGCGCTCGCCCCGAGCGCGGCGGGCGACCGCGATGCCTTCGGCCACGCTCGAGACCGGCTTCTCGGGATTGAGGACGGTCGGCCGCCAGCCGCAGCTTTCAATCACCTGAGTGAGCTCGGCGAGCTGACGCTTCGCCACCGGCCAGACGGCCCGGTTCGGCTCTTCGCGTTCGTCAAGCGGCATGTAGATGTCGACGGTTTTCATGAGTGCCTTTGTCCTTTCCTGAGATTTCGAAGTCGGGACATGAGGGAGGGCTCCTCGCGTCCGAAGAAGTCGTGTGAGCGCAGATAGATGGCGTACAGCTCGTCGTAGGCCCGCCTGGCCGTGGGATCCGGCTCGTGTGTGCGCGCGGGAGGCCGGGTCATGGAGACGACGGCCGTCTCGACGTCGCCGTGCCCGCCCCCCTGGGCGCCCGCTGCGAGGGCGCCAAAGATGGCCGCGCCGAGCGCGACCGCCTGGCCCGAGGCCGCGACTTTCACCGGAAGGCCCGTCACGTCGGAGTACAGCTTCGGGATCCAGTCTTCGCGGGCCAGCCCCCCGCAGACAACCCCCTCGTGGATGGGAACTCCGCCCGAGACGTAGGAGTCGACGATCCGGCGCGTGCCGAGGGCCGTCGCCTCCACCAGGGCCCGGTAAACCTCTTCGGGACGAGTCTTGAGCGTCAGTCCGATGATCGCGCCCGAGAGACCCGCATCCATCAGCACGCTCCGGTTCCCGTTCATCCAGTCGAGCGCCACGAGGCCTGACTCGCCCGGGCGCAGCGCGGCCGCACCCGCCGAGAGCGTGGTGAACGGGTCGGCGCCGGGCTCCGACCTTAGAAACGACCGCGCGAACCAGCCGAAGAGATCGCCGACCGCGGGCTGGCCCGACTCGTAACCGTAGAACCCGGGCAGGATTCCGTCCTTCACCACCGCGGTGAGGCCGTCGAAGAGCTTGAGCTCGCTCGAGAGGGCCAGGTGGCAGGTGGAGGTTCCCAGAATCAGGGAAAGCGCCCCTTCGCGGTAGACGCCCATGCCGGCCACTCCGCTGTGGGCGTCGATCGTCGCGGCCGAGACGGGCGTGCCTTCGATGAGCCCGCTCGACTCGGCGAACGCGCGCGTGACGCCACCGACGCGTGTGCCGGGCGCGATGACGTTTTGGAGCCATTTGTCTCGCAGGTCCGCCAGCCCGGGGTCCAGCGCGCGAAGAAACTCGGGGGAGGGGAAGCCCAGCTCCGAGCTCCAAAGGCCCTTGTAGCCCGCGGCGCAGGAGTTGCGCGAGAAGCGGCCTGTCAGCTGGTGCACGAGCCAGTCACCCGCGTCGATGAAGAGCGCGGCCTCGCGATAGACGTCGGGCGCTCGGCGCAGGATCTCCCAGCACTTGGGCAGCATCCACTCGCACGAGACCGATCCGCCGTAGTAAGCGAGGAACTTCTCGCCCCTCTCCCGCGCGAGCGCGTTGACCTGCACGGCTTCGGGTTCTGCGCCGTGATGCTTCCAGAGCTTCGGCCACGCGTGAGGCTCGGCGCGCAGCTCCTCTCGGAGCATCAGCGGCTCGCCGGCGCGCGACACAGGCAACATCGTGCAGGCCGTGAAGTCGACTCCGATGCCGATGATCTCTTCGGCCCGCACTACGCGCATGACCCCGCGGATCGCCTCGCGGCAGGACTCCGTCCAGTCCCCCGGGTGCTGAAGCGCGAAGTCGGCCGGCAGCCCCGCGGCGGAGCCGGGCAGCCGCTCGGTGAGCACGCCGTGGCGGTAGGCCGCCGCGCACTCGGCGCGCTCCTCTCCCGTCCTGCAGTCGACGGCGAGCGCTCGGACCGATTCGGTGCCGAAGTCGAGACCCAGCGCGATCACCGCAGCACCTCTCCCCCTTGGGCGAGGTTCTCGCGGGTGAAGACCCGCGAAGAGAGCGTGAGCTCCTGGGATGGATTCTGACCGGCGAATATTTGAAGCGCCGTCTCGATCGCCTCTCGCCCGCCCGTCGGGTACTCGAAGCTCGCGGCGAGAAGCCCCTGCTTCACGTAGGCTCGCCCCTCGTGCGGAAGGGCGTCGATGCCCACGAAGAGCATCTCGCCCTGGCGACCGGCGGCTCGCGCCGCGAGGTAGGCGCCGTGGGCGCCCGGGTCGTTGTGCGCGTAGACGACGTCGATCTTCCGATTCACGGAGAGGGCCGACTCCATCTCCTTGCGCGCCTCCGCCTCGAGCCACTTCATGTCGGCCTCAAAGACCACGTCAAGACCGGTGCCTCGGATCCCCTCGCGAAAGCCGCGGTTGCGGTCCTGACCGGGAGTGGAGGTCATGAGGCCCTTGAGCTCCACGACCCGGCCCGTACGGCCGAGTCGCTTGGCGATCCAGCGGCCCGCGGCCTCGCCGATGCGGCGATTGTCCGCGCCGATGAAGACGGTGAAGTCGCTCCCGAGCACCCGGCGATCGAGCACGATGACGGGAATGCCCTTGCGAAAGGCCGCCGCGATCGGAGGGGTGAGGGGGGCCGCCTCCTTGGGCGAGACGATCAGGAGATCCACGCCCGCCGAGACGAATTCCTCGATCTGCGAACGTTGCTTGAGCGTGTCGTTCTGCGCGTCCTTGAAGACGAGCTCGATATCCGTGCGCCCCTCGGCGGCCTCGCGAAGGTCGGCGTTCATCTGGACGCGCCAGGGTTCGCCCAGGTTGCATTGGCTCACTCCTATTTTCTTCGGAGCGGCATCGGCCGAGGGAATCGAGGCGGCGGCCGCTAAGATGATTACGAGGGCGCTTCGTGGGCTCATGGGGGTCTCCTTTGCAGCAGGACCGCTGCGATGATGATGGCTCCGGTGAGCATCAGGCGGCTGGACTCTCCCACCGCGTTGAGGCTGAGGACTTTCTCGAGGTATCCAATGACAGCCGCCCCGAGCAGCGTGAAGCCGATGCCGCCGCGGCCCCCCTGCAGGCTGTTGCCGCCGATGACGGCGATCGCGATCGCGGTGAGCTCGTAGCCCATCCCCGCCTCGGGGTCGCCCTGCTGCTCTTGCACGGCCTGGCAGATGCCGGCGACCGCCGCGAGCGCGGCCGAAAGCCCGTAGGCGAGGCGCTTCGTCGCGGCTACCGGTACGCCGCTCAGGCGCGCGGCCTCTTCGTTTCCACCGATCGCGTGGAGGTGCCGGCCCGCGCGAAGGCGCGAAAGGACGATCCAGACCGCGGCCGCGCACGCGAGCAGCACCAGGGTGACGACGGCCGGCCCGTCGCCCCAGAGCGTGCGGTCGAGAGACGCATAGAAGGAAGGGAGCTCGCCGTAGCTGAGGGTTCCGTCGGCGGCCGGTACGGCCGAGGTGACCTTCTGGCCCGCGGAAACCCACTTCGCGGCGCCTCGTGCGAGCACCATGAGGGCGAGCGTCGCGATGAAGGGCTGAATGCGGAAGCGGGCGATGAGGGATCCGCTGAGGGCTCCGGCGGCCAAGCCACCCGCCACGCAGGCGAGCACGGCCGCCCAGGCGGGCCAGGCCAAGTGCAAACTCAGCTTGGAAAAGACGACCGCCGAGAGGCCAAGCAGGCTTCCCACGGCGAGGTCGATTCCGCCGGCCACGATCACGACCGTCATTCCGCAAGCGAGAATGCCCGGTACCGCGATCTGGCGAAGGAGATCCCGGTGCGTGCCCCAGCGGAAGAACGCGCCGTCCGGGTTGAATGCGGCGCCCACGGCGAGGATCGCCGCGAGCGCGAGCAGCGCCCGGGCCCAGGGGCCACCCAGGGAGGAAAGAGGAACTTCCGCGGCCCTCCGAAACCTGAGCGCAAGCTCGGTCATGCGGCGCTCCCTCCCATCGCGAGCGCGAGAACCCGCTCGGTCGTGGCATTCGCGCGCGCAAGCTCGCCCGTGACCGCGCCCCGGTGCATGACGAGTACCCGATCCGAGAGGGCGAGCAGCTCCTGCAGATCCGAAGTGGCGAGCAGGATCGCGGCTCCCGCGTCGGCGCGCGCGCGCAGGATCCGATGGATCTCCCGGCGCGCCCCGAGGTCGACCCCGCGGGTCGGCTCGCAGAGCAGCAGCAAGCGCGCGCGAGTCTCCAGCCAGCGGGCGAGCAGGGCCTTCTGCTGGTTGCCTCCCGAGAGCGTCGCGATCTCCTGCTCCACGTCGCGGCACCGGATTCCGAGGTCCAGGACTCGGGCTGAGGTCGACGCGCGCTCGCGCGCGGGCGAGATCCACTGGAGAGCGGCGCCCGGCACGGCCAGCCTGAGATTCTCGCGCACGCTCAAGCCGCGCACGATTCCGTCGGCCTTGCGATCCGCTGTCAGGAGGGCCACCCCGCGGCGGAGCGAGGCGCGGGGCGAAGTCGGCTCATACGGCTCTCCGAAGAGGGTGGCGTGCCCCGTGAATGCCGCCCGGCCGTGGGCGCCGAAGAGGCCTTCGAGGAGGGTGTGGGTTCCAGAGCCTTGGAACCCGGCGATCCCGAGGATTTCGCCCGGGCGAACCACCAGGGAAACGTCGCGAGGGCCGCTCGCGGCGGCGACGCCCACCCGCGAGGCGCGCGTGCAGCTGACAGAGACATTCGAGAGCCTGAGCGCCTCGGCCTTGGAGGTCGCGGCACCGAGCAGGGGCGAGGACTCCACGCCGCTCCCGATCATGCGCCTGACGAGGTCGCCCTCGGGAAGCTCCACCGCGCGCCAGGTCCCGACGCTCTCGCCGTCGCGCAGGATCGTGACCCGGTCGGCGAGGCGGTAGATCTCGTACAATCGGTGGCTGATGTAGATCACTCCGCATCCTGTGGACCGGAGTCTCTCCACCTGCCCGAGGAGGCGCACGGATTCTTCGGGGCCGAGCGCGCTCGTGGGCTCGTCCAGGATCAGGATGCGCGCTCCACTGGAGAGCGCCCGGGCGATCTCGAGCCGGCTCTTCACCGCGACGGATAGCTCACCGACGGGCCGCGAGACGTCGATCTCGAGGCCCGCTTCACGGCAGGCCGCGTGCGCGGCCGCATGCTGTCCTCGTCGATCCAGCCAGCCGAGCGGCCCGCGTGCGCGCTCGCGGCCCAGGAAGAAACAGTCCGCGACGCTCATCGAGTCGACGAGCGAGAGCTCCTGGTGGATGACAGAGATGCCTGCCGCGTTCGCCTCCGAGGGTGAGGAGAAGCGAACCGGGCGGCCGTCGAGCTCGAGCGATCCGGAGAAATCCGAGTGAACGCCGGTCAGCACTTTGATGAGGGTGCTCTTGCCGGCGCCGTTCTCGCCGGCCAGAACGTGCACCTCGCCACGCGCGAGCGAGAAGCTCACGTCGCGGAGCGCGGGTACGCCCCGGAAGTCCTTGCGGATGGACCGCGCGGTCAGGATGTGGTCACGGATGTGCGCCCCGGTCGGTGGCAACCGGCTCCCCCTTCGACTTGTGACCTTGCGGGACGAAGGGGCTTATAAGGGCCAGGGCCCAAGGCAGTCAAGGCGTTAGGAGGGGCTGACGAATCGTGAGGAGACCGCCGTCAGATCACGGTATCGCGGCCAAACGCGGGGTCCCGCTCGGGGTAATCGACCGTGTAATGGAGGCCCCGGCTTTCCTTGCGCTGGGCCGCCGAGCGGACGATCAGGTCGGCAACGGTTAACAAATTCCGGAGCTCGATCAGGTCCCGCGTGAGCAGGAAGTTCCAGTAGTAGGCGTTCACCTCGTCCTTGAGCAGGTCGATGCGGCGTCGGGCGCGGTCCAGCCGCTGGTTGCTCCGCACAATGCCGACGTAGTTCCACATGAGGCTGCGGATCTCGAGCCAGTTGGCGGCGATGTCGATCTGCTCTTCCACGGCGACCGCCCGCCCGCTGTCCCACTCGGGCAAGGGGGGCGGCAGCGTAGGCCTCGGCCGCCCCGAGCCGAGTCGCGGCAAGGCGTGCGCGACCGCTCGGTGCGCGAAGACGACCGCCTCGAGAAGCGAGTTGCTCGCCAGGCGGTTCGCCCCGTGCAAGCCCGTGCAGGCGACTTCGCCGATGGCGTAGAGCCCCTCGAGAGTCGTGTGGGCATTCCCGTCGACCACGACTCCGCCGCAAATGTAATGAGCCGCTGGAACCACCGGGATCGGCGTTCGGGTGATGTCGATCCCGTAGCCCTGGCACATCTCGGCGATGTTCGGGAACTTCCTGCGGACGGTGTCGGGCGGCAGGTGAGTGCAGTCCAGTAGCACGTGCTTGTCACCCGAGCGCTTCAGCTCCAGGTCGATCGCGCGGGCGACGACGTCCCGGGGGGCGAGATCCCCCTGAGCGTGATGATGGGGCATGAACTCTTCGCCGCGGATGGTCCTCAGCTTCGCGCCTTCGCCGCGAAGGGCCTCGGAGATCAGCACGGTCCGGGCCGCCGGGTGATAGAGGCAGGTCGGGTGGAACTGCATGAACTCGAGGTTCGCGACCTTCGCGCCCACCCGGTAGGCCATGGCGATGCCGTCCCCGGTCGCGGTGTCCGGATTGGATGTGTAGACGTAGACCTTGCCTGCTCCGCCCGTGGCCAGGAGCGTGACGTCGGCCGCGATCGGTCCGATGCGGCCGCTCCGGGAGTCCAGCACGTAGGCGCCCAGGCAACGCCCTGACTTCAGGCCTGGGCGCTTGAGCGCACCTTCCGTGATCAGGTCGATCGCCACGTGCTGCTCGAGTACGCGGATGTTCGCTTCGCGGCCGACCTGCTCCAGCAGCGCCTGTTCGATCGCCCAGCCGGTCAGGTCGTCCGCGTGCAGAATGCGGCGCTGCCCATGGCCCCCCTCGCGATGGAGGTCGTACGTGTCAGTGCCGGCGCCGGCTGAAACCCGGGTGAACATTACTCCGAGGTCGATCAGCTCCTGGACCCGCGCGGGTCCCTCGCGAACGCAGAGGTCGACGATGGCCTCGTTGCAGAGGCCTGCTCCGGCCGTGATCGTGTCTCGCTGGTGCTCGTCAAAGCTGTCCTGCTTGGACCAGACCGAGGCAATTCCTCCCTGGGCGTAACGCGTCGCGCCTTCCGCCCGATCAGCCTTACAGACGAGAGTGACGTCGGAATGCCGACAAAATTTCAACGCTGCGGAGAGGCCCGCGATTCCGGTGCCTAGGATCAGTACGTGCGGAGTGCTTGGGACTCGGGCTGGCATAGCGTGTTTGATGATAAACTCGGAACTGCGAGCCGGAGGCTCGCCTGCTTATGAAGGTTTACCACAAGGTCACTCGCTGGCGAATGAGGTCGCGGTTCTGGGTGGCACTGGGAATCGGGATTCTGGTTTTCGCGGCCTTTTCGCTGGGGAGCTCCCTGTCCGGGCTCGACACGCGGACTCTGCTCGAGCAGGCGAAACAGGATCGGATGACGGAGACGCTGACGCAGAGCCGGCTCCTCGCCGATTCGGTCTGGACGTCGATCGACGCGCTTCGAAATCAGGCGTTCGCTTTGAAGGCAAAGAGGGTCGCCGCCGCGGCCAAAGGCGCCGGAGCCGAATTGCCTGTCCCGACTTCGCCCGTCCTGCACTGGTCGGAGCTCGAGGTCGTGGGAGATCGCCTGGCGACCGTTCGCCAGTCGGCACGGGCGCGCAAGTCGGGGCCGCTCGGCGCGGACTCCTACTTCGAGGATCGATACCACTCCATCCTCATGGATCGGATCGGCGTTCGCGAGATTCGTGAAAACGGGGTGGCGTGGCTGCGTGTTCGAGCCGACGCCGAAAAGCAGGTGGAGCTCGCGGCGTTCGTATTTCTCTCGGACGACGGGTCGCCTCTCGCGCGGACGGCGGTCGCGGTGCTGGCGCCTCCCGCGGAGGTGTTCAAGTCGATTTCGGGCTTCGCGTCGCATAGCGAGGGCGGGGCCCTGCGCGCCTACCTCGCGGGCGCGGACGGAACCGTGGTCGCTCATTCGCTCGCGGCCTTCCGCGGCTCTGACTTCTCGAGAACCCGGGTCTTCACGGAAGGGCTCCAGCCCCTGTTTCAGGGAGCACGCACGTCCGGCGCGGGCACCTACGCCTCGATTGACCGGCAGGAAGTCCTCGCGGGCTATGTCAGGATGGGCTCGCTTCCCCTCGGGGTCGTCGTGGAGCGCGTCATGTCGCCTCCGTCGGGCGGGTTCGCGGGCTCCTGGGCTCGGGGCCTGCTCGGAGTCGTCGGGGCGCTTCTCTGCGCGTCGGCGGCGATCTGGCTCGGTCGAAGTCAGCCATCGGCGATAGCCGTCCCCCAGCCCCCTCCGATGACTCACCCGCTGGTCGACGAGCCCGAGGAGACGCTTCAGCTGGGGGCGGGAGCGACCGTGGCCGGGGAGCTCTCCGCGCGCGTCGGCGACCGGATCGTGCGGATCGGGTCAGACGCCGGTACGGGGCGCCTGCTGGATTCCGAAGGAGTGGAGTCGGCGCTCGCCCGGCGGGCGATGACCGTTCCGGCTCCCGAGCAGGAGGAAGCCGACGCGCGGCAGGCACGCCTCAGGCAGGAGCTCGCCGCGACTCAGGAGCTTGCGAAGGCCGCGAAGCGCGAGTCGGAGCTCGTGGGCCGCTTCGAGAACGAGGCGGCTCGAAGCCGTGATCCAAAGGCGATCGCCCGGAGGCTCGCCGCCGCCGCGGCCGAGATCTGCGAGAGCCCGACCCTCTTCTTCATTCACCACGAGGGAGTGCGGGCGGCGATTCTTCAGGCCGATGGCGGCTTCGGACCGGGCGACGCACCGGCGGCGATGTCGTTTCCCGTGGCTCAGGAGATGCTCGGCGCGGTTGTGCAGGCGGAGCGGCAGGGCATCGTGGCGAGCTTTTCGCAATATGCTCCTTTGCAGAAGCTCCTGCTCGCGCGCCTGGGACTGGCGCACTTCGAAGCATGGGCCGTGACGGGCTACGGGCATCTCGGCCGGGCGGCCGGGAGACCTCGCTTGCTGGGGATTCTGGTGATTCTTGAGGCGGGAACTCGCAGCGTGGGCCGGTACGACTCCTTGAGCCGCATGATGCGCTCGACCGGCCTCATCTATGAGAACGCGCTCCTCTCAAGCTAGCGGCCATCCGCCGAGGGCGGTCGCCGAGCTGGACGAGAAGGCGCTCGTGGAGAATTTTCAGGCCATTCGGGACCTGGCCGGCGGGCAGAGCATCATGCCGATGGTGAAGGCCGACGCCTACGGGCACGGCGCGGGGTGGGTCGCCCGCGCCCTCGCGCGGGAGCCCGGCCTGGATGGCTTCGGAGTCGCCACGCTCGAGGAGGGCGCGGCCCTGAGGGCCGAGCTCGGCCTGCGCAATCGCAGGGCCCGTATCGTCGTATTTTCCGGAGCAGCCGCGTGGGACGACGGAGCGGGCGGGCAGTGCGAGGAGCACGGCCTGACTCCGGTGATCGTTTCGGAAGGGGACTGGGTGGCGTTTCGGCGCGGGGGCTGGACGGCGCGCCTGCCGTACGAGGTGAAGTTCAATACCGGCATGAATCGGCTGGGACTGCCCGCCTCTTTCGCCGGCCGCCTGGCTCGGGAGCTTGCCGCGCTCGCGCCTGACGAGCGGCCGAGGGGGATTCTTTCCCACCTCGCCGTCGGCGAGGACCCTGCCCACCCCGTGAGCAGGCAGCAGCGGGAGCGCTTCCTCGCGATCCGATCGGAGCTGGCCTCCGCCGCGCCCGGGGCGCACTTCCATCTGGCCAATTCGGCCGCCCTCTGGTGCGCGAAGGGCTGGGGCCTCGACGGACTCACGGACGTCGTGCGACCCGGGATCGCGCTCTACGGAATTCGTCCCTGGCCGGCGGCCCCCGCGCGGGGCGTGAGGCCAGTCCTTCGCCTGCGGGCCCGGGTCGTCCAGGTTCGCGCTCTGAAACCGGGAGACGCCGTGGGCTACGGTGGCTGGAAGCTCTCCGAGCGCGAGGGTGCGCCGAGCCGAGAGGCTCGCGTGCAAAAGTGGATGGCGGTGCTCGGCGCGGGCTATGCCGACTGCATTCCGCGGTCGCTCTCGGCGCAGGCGAAAGTCCCGGCTCGTGTGCTTCTGGGGGGAAAGCTTCGCGGATTCCTGGGCCCGGTCAGCATGGACCTCGCGGCGATCGAGTGCTCGCAGGAGACCCGGGTAGGGGAGTGGGCCGAGCTCTGGGGTCCGGAGGTGGACCCGTGGGAGCAGGCCCTCGCGGCCGGGACGATTCCCTACGAGCTTTTGACTTCCCTCTCGGGACGGGTAAAACGAATTCATGCCGGAGAGCCCCTCGACTCAGGAAGCATCGATTCGCCTGGTCGGCCTGCACAAGACTTTCCGAGGGGGCCGGGACCACGTTTTGCGGGGAATCGACCTCGCGTTCCCCACAGGTAAGCTCACCTACATTCTAGGGACCTCCGGAGCCGGCAAGTCGGTCATGATCAAGCACATCCTGGGGCTGCTGAAGCCGGATCGCGGCGAGGTCTGGGTCGCCGGGCGCCTCATCAACACCATGACCCGCGACGAGCTCTCGGAGCATCGGAAGCACTTTGGGATGCTTTTCCAGAACAGCGCTCTTTTCGACGACATGACCGTGTTCGAGAACGTCGCGTTTCCCCTTCGCGAGCATACGGATTGGCCGGAGGAGAAGGTGGCTCGGGCGGTGACACGGGCGCTCGAGAGCCTCGGCATGTCGATGGGGCACGACAAGTACCCGAACGAGCTCTCAGGCGGAATGCGAAAGCGGGTGGGCCTGGCCCGCGCGATCGTGCGCGAGCCCGATATCCTTCTCTATGACGAACCTACGACGGGGCTGGACCCCGTGACCCGCACGACGGTCGATGACCTGATCGCGGCGCTCAAGCGGGACCTCCAGCTGACCTCGATCGTGATCAGCCACGATCTCCCGTCGGCGCTGCTCCTCGCCGACCACATCGCGTTTCTCGATCAGGGGAGAATCGTGTTCTGGGGGACGGCCAGCGAGTTCCGCCTGGCCGAAAACGCCGCGATCCGAGAATTTCTTAATGCAGAGCAGCGGACCCTTGCGGCACTTCAGTCGTCCGGCATATCCTAGAGCAGGTTCCGAATCATGGCGACGACTGCGGATCATTGGCTGGTCAGGACAGCGCATAACCTCATTGCGGGTCCTTATACGCGCGAGCAGGTGTGCACGCTCATTCGCGACGGGCAGCTGACCCATCAGGACGAGGTCTGCCACGCCAGGGGATACTGGATCACGCTTCACGAGCGTGAGGAGGTCAAGAAGCAGCTGGGAGTCGACGTCCCTCACGCCGCCGGGAGCACCGACGAAGAGGTGACGGAGACGGGGACTGAGAAGCCTGACCGCACCGACGACGCGATACCGGCGCCGGCCGCCGTCGAGGTGGAGGTTCAGATGCAGAGCCCGCCGGAAGGTGCCTCCGCGTCGGCTCCGGTCCTACAGGATACCGATGGCCATACCGCTTTCGTAAGTCCGGAGATGCTTCGTGGAATCCAAGGCCAGGCGACGGCTGGATCGGCTAGCCCGGAAGCTCGCGTGCAAACGACCCCTTCGGCGCCCCGACCCGAGCCGGCGCAGGCCCAGCATCAGCATTCGCCCACGCCCGCTCCGGGCCCGAAGGCGGGGACAGGCATTCGCCCCGCCTGGGTGGGAGGCGAGCTTGCTCGTGGGCAGGTCACGCCGACGCAGATCGAGAGACCCTCATTCTGGCGCGGGTTCGCCCTGATTCTGGTCCTGGCCGCCGCCGGAGTCGCGTTCGCGGTGATTCGCCTTCTGCGAAGCGGTCAAGGCTGATTCAGCGTCTTTTCTGGAGTCGGCTCGGGCGAAAATCCGGTCGCGGCTCGACTAGGTGGAGATCCGTCAGGCGTTCGGATTCCCCCTCCGCGGGATTCTCCTTGGACTGTCCTTCCTCAGCCAATAATGCATTGAGCTTCTC
>CAYJTX010000044.1:0-5874 GCA_964372615.1 uncultured Bacteriovoracaceae bacterium
CGCCGACGAGATCCGGGCGGACGGTGCAGCCGACCAGAGCCATGACGAACCACAGAAACGTGCAGTCTCGGGGAAACGCACTCCGGAGCTTGAGGACGTGACCAAACCAGATTTTCCATAGAGTCATCGAGTGGACCTCCTTGTCCACCATAAACCGATAGCCTATATAAGCTATCGGTTTATGGACGTGCTATAAGGCACGCATGACGCTTGATCAGATCGAAACGAGGATTCTGAAAATAAAAGCTGAGTTGGCCGGGATCGCGGAGATGCGTCCGGGCAGCCTAAGCCGGCAATTCAACGTGTGCGGCGTGAAGGGCTGCCGCTGCAAGGACGCCACGAACCCCAAAAAGCATGGCCCCTACACGCAACTCAGCTACGTCCACCGGGGAAAGAGCACGACGCGGTTCATCCGGCCCCACCAGGTCAAAGACGTCCGCTCCCAGGTCGCCACCTACAAACGCTTCAGAAAGCTCATGGACGACTGGGTCCACCTGGCCATTGAGCAGACTCAGATCAAGCTGGAACTATCGCGGAACGGTGCGACAAAATAGCCGGAGAACTCGTCACTCACGAGGCTACTCATGAGCGTCAGTAATTTTCTCAGGCAGTTTCATCGGCACACGAACAAGTACGCGAACCAGGATCCGACGACGGAAGTCAGGTTGGGCGCATTCGGCGAGCTGCGTGGCAGCGGTTTCGTCGAATACGCCGAGCTCGAGGACTTCTTCGATGACTACGGAATCCGGCTGCGGACCAACCACGAGGTCGGCCATGGCGCGGGGCTCCTGTACACCTCGGGCCGGGACGTCACCGGTACCGTCACCGTCACCGGCAAGAGGGAGGACGAGACGGCGATCAAGATCACGGACAGCGGGGTGACGCAGGGAGGAAGGACCTATCGGAGCTACTCCGGCAAGCTCACCCTGTCTTTCCAGCGCAGGCATTCCTATCTCTTCGCCTGCTCGAACTATGTCCACGAGAAGCTCGAGGATCTCGACACCTTGCAGGCCAACATCGTCCGGATCTTCAATGACCCGGGCCGGGAGTGGCGCAAGAGCATGGTGCTCGTCGGCGAGAGGACCTACGCCAGCCGCTGCAGCCTGCTCATCTCCGATTCCTCGGGAGCGAACGTGACGTGGAACGTCGTCCTGACGGCGGACGATTCGGCTCGCATCGAGGTTGGCAAGAAGCTGTCGCTGGAGCAGCTCCAGAACGTCGGCGTGTCCCTGGACGGCGGCTGGACCTCCTCCTCCGGCCAGTTCTACTCTGTGATCGATGACGACGGCGCGTGCGTTCCCACCCTGGGCTATCTGAAGCTCAAGGGTCAGGGAAACAGCATGCGCCTTTTTCCCGTGAAGTAAGCGCTTCTCAAGCCGACTCCCCTGGCGGCCGTGCTACGGCCCCAGGGGAGGCCCGCTAGGGTGTTCCGAAGTGTTTTTCGAGCGCGGCGTTCACGCGAGCCGGATCTTCGTGCTGAATCCAGTGCGTGAGCTCAGGAAACGTTTCAAGGCTTCCCTGATCGCAGAGCTTCAGGCTTTCCTTCGCCATCTCTTTCCTCAGAAAGAGGTCCTTCTCTCCCCATAGGATCAGCATGGGATTTTTCACTCGGGTCCTGGCGAAACTCGGGGCCGACCTGAGATTCGCGCGGTACCAGGAGATCATCGAGCGGACGGCGCCCGGCCGTCCCCACGCTTCTTTGTAGAGCGCGAGATCCTCATCCCCAAACGTGCCGCGGCGGCTGGAGCCGCGCAGCGAGCGGCACCCGACCGCGAAATCATTTCTGGAGAACCACGCCTCGGGGAGTCGTGGAACCTGGAAGAAAAACATGTACCAGCTTCGGGCAAGCTGCCGCGGGTCCGTGACGAGTTGGCGAGCCATGACGGCGGGGTGCGGAACGTTTAGAACGGCCGTTCTTGGAAATTTTTCCGCGTGGTTTGCAGCAAGCCACCAGGTGACGGCGGCCCCCCAGTCGTGACCGGCCACGAACGCGGTGCCGCGTCCAGCCGCTTCTACCAGGCCCACGATGTCCCCTCCGAGACGGTCGAGTCGGTAGGCGGAGACGGCGCTTGGCTTGTCGCTGAGATTGTACCCACGCTGGTCGGGTGCCAGAACGCGATAGCCGAGTGATGCGAAGTGCTGAATCTGCTTGCGCCAGCTGTACCAGAATTCCGGGAATCCGTGCAGCAGCACCAGAAGCGGGCCGTCCTTGGGTCCAGCCGCGGCCACATGCAAGTGGATGCCCTGCGTGGAGTAGGTCAGATGCTCGATCGCGTCGCTCGCGCGCAGGGGTCTCAACGTCATAGGATTCGATGGAAGTATCATCGTTTGGTCAGTAGTCGAAGCCCGTCAGAAAGCGCTCGATCTTGTGATTGAAGAGCTCGGGCAGGTCCATCTGTGGGCAATGGCTTCCGTGCCGAACGACCTCGAGACGACTCCCCGGGATCAGCTGTTGCATGAGCTCCTGCTGCCGCACAGGAATCATCCGGTCGTGCTCGCCGGCGAGAATGAGGGTGGGAACCCCGATCGTGTGCAGCCACGCCGTTGCGTCGTAGGCGCCGTAGCTCTCGACGAGGTGGAGCAGGATGTTCGGATCCATCTCGGTGACCTGCTGCAGGTAGAGCTGGATGTCCTCCGGCGCGCTCAGGTGAGGGTTGAAGCCCCCCAGCGCAACCACGGTTTTGGCGATCGGGCTCGCCTGCTGGAACTTCCAGAGGAGCCTTACCGCCGCCGGAGACAGCTGATAGGCCTTCTTCAGCCGACCGATCAGGCCGTGGAGAAAGTTGTGGTTGAAGGCCGTCTCGAGGGGGCGCGTGGCTGTCCCGTTCGCGAGCACCAGGCCCGCGACCCGCTTGGGCTGCTGCCGATAGAAATCGAGCGCCACGTTGACGCCCATGCTGTGTCCGAGCAGTACGGCCTCCTGGATGTCGAGCTCGTCGAGAAGAACACCCAGGTCGCGCGCGATGTTCTCGATGGTCAGGGAGCTCAGGTCTCGTGGAGCCTCCGAGTTCTGGTGCCCGCGGTAGTCGAACCAGAGCGCGCGATGCGACTCTCGGAAGTGATCGATCTGGTACGTCCAGTGGAGGCTCGAGCAGACCAGGCCGTAGCAGAAGACGAGGGGCTTGCCCTTGCCCTCGACGCTGTAGAACAGCTTGGTTCCGTCGAAGCTCTTGTAATAGCCATTCACCACGGCCGGCCGCTCTCGGGGAACGCGGCTGCAGGGGCCGTGGAGCCCACGTTTCCTGGCTCCGGCCGGTCGAGGTCTGAGAGGCTTCCCGGAATCGACTTGCATCGTGACTGCCTCGTTACCAGTGGAGGTGCCGCACTGCAATATCAGACTGAATCAGTCTATTCTCCGGAATCAGACCGGGAGCCGTCTTCCGCCCGAGCGGGTTTGGGAAGACGAAGCATGCTCTCGCAAACGGTAGAAAACGCTATGCGCGTCTTATCGTCGGCCTGCCGGTAAGCATCATACAGCGCACGAACGAATTCGAAATCCGCGTCTGAAACGATGAGCTGCTTCGGTCCGGCGGGAGCCTGGCCGGACGCCGTCGGGCTCTCATTCAGACGGTTCGTGCCAATTCTGCCCGAGAGTTTCAGTGTGTACTCGCGCTCAAGGAGAGCGAGGAACTCGGTTTCCGAAACCAACAAGGCCTTGGTGAGAGTTGGAACATGCGCGGGCGGAAGGGGAGTCACGCCGCGCTCCACATTGGAGATGAATTGCGTGGTTACGGCGGGATCGAAGAGCAGCCCGAGGGCCCTCTGGGAGAGTCCGAGATTCTCTCGCCGCTGGCGTATGAAATTACCTACCAATTTCGGGTGTTTCTGCCCCGACATGGTCCTAATTTAACGCATCATGTTAATTTAGTCAACTGGATTCATTACAACACCGGAAACTAGGACGTCTTGAGGCGCTCGAACTGGAGCTTGCCCTCGCGCTCGAAGTACCGCCGAAGGGGCAGGTGCTCTGGCTTTTCGAGGTCCGGGTCGTTGGAGAGGAGCTCCTGAGCGTCGTCCCTCGCCTTGAGCAGCCAGTCGCGGTCCCTGACGATATTGCCGAGCCGAAACGGCAAGCCCCCCGCCTGGCGGGTTCCCAGAAATTCTCCCGGCCCGCGAATCTCGAGATCAGCCTCCGCGATGCGGAAGCCGTCTGTCGTCTCCTCGAGAACTTCCAGGCGAGCCTCGGTCGTCTCGCCTCCACGGGGCGGCGCGAACAGGAAACAATGCGACTGGGCGGCTCCGCGACCGACTCGGCCGCGCAGCTGGTGCAGCTGCGAGAGGCCGAACCTCTCCGCGTGCTCGACCGCGATGACCGTCGCGTTGGGTACATCAACGCCGACTTCGACGACCGTCGTTGATACCAGGACCTGAGCCTGCCCGCGCTTGAATCGATCCATGACGGACGACTTTTCGTCGGGCCGCATCTGGCCGTGGAGGAGCGCGACCTGAAATTCCGGAAAGACTTCCTTGGCCAATCGTTCGGACTCAGCGACCGCCGACTTGAGCTCGGTGAATCCCTCCGACTCGCTGTCCGTGACGAGCGGGTAGATGAAGTAGGCCTGGCGGCCCGCCTTGAGCTCCGTCCGAATCCGGTCATAGGCCGCGGTGGGATCGCCGCGAACGACCTTCGTCATCACCGGGACGCGGCCGGGGGGCATCTCCCGGATGCTGGTGACCGTGAGGTCTCCGTACGCCGTGAGCGCGAGAGTCCGCGGAATGGGTGTCGCAGTCAGAATGAGGGAATGGGGGAGAACGCGATTGCCGCTCACCGGGTCGAGCTTCGCGCCTTTGAGCCGGAGCGCCCGGCGCTGCTCGACGCCGAAGCGGTGCTGCTCGTCGATCAGGACGTAACGCAGGCTGCGAAACTGGACGACATCCTCGATCAGCGCGTGCGTGCCGATCAGCAGGAGAGGCTCGCCCGAGGCCAGCCTCGCGAGCAAAGTCACTCGCTCGGACGCCGAGGTCTTTCCAGTGAGAAGCGCGACCCGGAGCTGTCCGCCGAAGAGTCCGATCGCCGTCCTGAAATGCTGCTCGGCCAGGATCTCCGTCGGGGCCATCAGTGCCACCTGCCCACCTTCGGCGATGGCCGCGCCGACGGTCAGGAACGCGACCGCGGTCTTTCCGGAGCCGACATCGCCCTGGATCAGGCGGTTCATCGGGTGAGGCTGGGTTAAGTCTTTGAGCACCTCGTCCACTGCGTTTCGCTGATCTTTCGTGAGTTGGAAGGGCAGCGCCTTTTCGAGGAGCTTGAGTGCCTGAAGCCCGCCGCTCGCACCGATGGGGCGGGCGTGCTGCTTCTCGGCGCGAAGCCGCTGGCGCAGAACGAGGTACTCGAACTTGAAAAATTCCTCGTAAATCATGCGGCGATGGGCCGTGGTGTCAAAGGCGACGAGCGACCGCAGAGGTTCGTCGGACTTGGCACTCTTGCCGTCCGGGTCGCCCTCCGGGCTCGGTGGAAAATGGATATCCCGGATGGCCTGCGAGACCGTCGGCAGACCGTGGATCTTGAGAAGTCTTTCCGGGAGGTCCTCCGTCAACATCGGGCAGAACTGCTCGACCGCTTCCCAGAGCACCTTTCGCAGGACCCGGCTGGGGATTCCTTCGATCTCGACGTAGATCGGAATGACGCGTCCGACGCTCGGCCCCCCAGCCTCGCGGACGTCAGTGGCGCTGCTGAGGCCCCAGGCAATCTCCGGGTGGACGATCTCGGGTCTTCCCTGGAACTTCTTCACCGCTCCGGTCACGACGATCTGCGTTCCGGGCTTGAAGCGGTCGACCAGCCCTCGGTAGACGTGGAACCACTTGAGCGACATCGAGCCCGTCGAATCCGCGCACCGAACCTCGAGGATGGATCGATGGTGGCGGCCCCGGATC
>CAYJTX010000044.1:5884-13357 GCA_964372615.1 uncultured Bacteriovoracaceae bacterium
GGATCGGGATCACGCGGGCGCTTTCGACCTGGACCGCGACGCTCGCCTGAAGGCCTTCCGTCAGCTCGGCGACCGTCAGGATCTTGGAGCGGTCCTCGTAGGCTCGAGGGAAAAACGTGAGCACGTCACGGACGGTCCGGATATCACGGGCGGAGAAGACCCCGCCCAGCCGCGGCCCCACGCCCTTGATGAACTGCACGGGAGTGTCGATGCCCGTTCCGGCGGACCTCTCCACTGGCGCGGCGGTGAACGCCTTCGCCTGCGGGGCGCGGGACTTCGGCCTGGACCGGCCGCGCCGCGAGGACTCTCTGCTACTCGTACCGGATCTTGACGACGTCGTAACGAATCTGTCCCTTGGGAGCATGGACAACCACCTCGTCTCCCGCGGTCTTACCGATCAGCGCTCGCGCCACGGGCGAAGTCACGCCGATCTTGCCAATTTTGGCGTCTGACTCGTCGACGCCCACGATTTTGTAGGTAATCTTCTTACCCGAGTCATGCTCCTCCAGCTCCACGGTCGCGCCGAAAACGACCCTCTCCGACCGAATGGCGGTCGTGTCGATGACCTGTGCTCGCGCGAGCTTGTCATTGATTTCCGCGATTCGCCCCTCGATGAAGCTTTGGCGCTCCTTGGCCGCCGAATAATCCGCATTCTCGGACAGGTCTCCATGACCCCGTGCAATTTCGATCGCTTTGACAACGGCAGGCCGATCGACGGTGGTGAGCCGTTTCAGCTCCTCGTCGAGCAAACGCTTGCCTAGCAAGGTCATGGGTACCTTGTCGTCGGACATCGGGCACATAGGCACCCACGGCTAGCACAGGCTTTGGGCAAAAAAAAGGGAGGATCACTCGGCATACGAGCCTGTTGCCCCGTGCGCCGCAGCGTGGGAAGTTACGCCCCATGCTCTTGGAAGCCCGCGATGTCCGAAAATCCTATACGCGTGGTCACCAACAGGTGGACGCGCTCCGAGGCGTTTCCCTCAGCGTGGAGCGGGGTCAGTTAGTCTCCATCATGGGTCCGAGCGGGTCCGGCAAGAGTACGTTGCTGCACATCATCGGTGGATTGGACCGTCCCACGGGGGGTTCCGTTCAACTCGATGGTCAGGCGATCGAGTCGTATGGAGATGACGAGATGTCTGCGTTTCGGCGACGCAGGCTCGGGTTTATCTTCCAGTTTTTCAACCTCCTGCCGACGCTGAGCGCTTTGGAAAACGTGGCTCTCCCCATGCTTCTCGACGGTAAGCCGATCTCCCAGGTGGGGCCCCGCGCGAGGGAGCTGCTCGTAATGATGGGGCTCGAGAAGAGAGCGGAACACAGGCCTGATCAGCTCTCAGGGGGAGAGATGCAGCGAGTGGCGATCGCGCGCGCGCTGGTGACGGATCCACTCCTGATCCTGGCCGACGAGCCGACCGGCAACCTCGATACCAAGACCGGGACGACGGTCCTGGAGCTCCTCAAGAAGATGGTGCGCGAACGGGGTCAGACGATCCTCATGGTCACGCATGACCCCCGAGCGGCGTCGTATGGTACGCGCCTGGTCACGCTCCGCGACGGTTTGATCGAGTCCGATGGGGCGCCCGCGCCCTGGCTGGAGGCGCCCGCGCCTCCCCAAGTCTAACCCGCTGGTCAGGAGGTTAGGTACATGCTCAATCTCTTTCGCTTTGTGGGGCTCAGGCACCTGGCGACGCGCCCGGCGAGAACCGTACTGACCACCGTCGGCGTATCTCTGGGAATCGCGCTTTACGTCGCGATCGAGATCATCAATAGATCCACGCTGGCCTCCTTCCGGGAGAGCGTCGACGCGGTCGCGGGAAAGGCGACGCTCTCGGTTACCGCGGGCGATTCGGGATTTCCGGAAGACCGGTACGACGTCATCCGCAAGGTGCCGGGCGTGAAGCAGGCGGTGCCCATGATCGAGTCACGGGCTTACTTCGCGGGAGTGGAGAAGGGGAGCCGGGTCACTCACGTAGCTAGGACTCTCATGGTTCTCGGAGTGGATCTGCTCAAGGAGCAGGCCGTCCGGACTTACAAAACCACTGACGAAGAGATCATCGACGATCCGCTTACTTTCTTGAATCAACCCGACAGCATCATTGTCACTCATGCGTTCGCCCAGGCTAACGGCATGAAGCTCGATTCGACATTCGAGCTGGCGACCACCACCGGGAAGAGGAAATTCACGGTGCGCGGGCTGCTCTCGCCCGACGGGCCCGCGAAAGCCTACGGCGGTTCCATCGCGATCATGGACATCGATGGCGCGCGAATGATGTTCGGCAAGGAGGGCAAGCTCGACCGGGTCGACGTGGTGACGAAGCCCGGCGAAGAGATTCCGGCGGTGAGGGAACGCCTCAGCGCGGTGCTCGGCGCGGGCTACGTCGTGGAAAGGCCGGAGGGGCAGTCCGAGAGCATGGAGCGCATGGTGAAGTCGTTTCAGGGCATGCTCCAGTTCTTCAGCACGCTCGCGCTCCTCGTGGGCCTCTTCCTGGTGATGAACTCGGTCAGCATCGCGGTGGCGGAGCGAAAGCGGGAGATCGGAACGCTTCGCGCGATGGGGGCCACCCGCGTTTCCGTTCTCGTCCTCTTTCTGTCAGAGGCGCTCGCGATGGGGGCGATCGGGGCGTTCGCGGGGGCCTGGTTGGGGCGCGGGCTCGCCTCTCTCATGGTGAATATGGTCACAGGCTCCATGAGCGCGCAGTATCTGACGCCGGTCACGGTGACGCGCCTCGCGTTCGGTCCGGGCCAGGTCGGCAAGGCGTTGCTCATCGGAGTGCTCGCCGCGTTCGTGGCGGCGCTCTGGCCTTCCTTGCGCGCGTCCACGATTCAGCCCCTCGAGGCGATGCGGCAGCGCGAGACGGGAGCGAAGGGCGAGGGCCCGAGTCTTTTTCGTCTCGCGCCCTGGGTCGGCGTTTTCATGCTGACGTTCCTGCTGATCGCGTCCTACTTCGACTGGGGCAACAGGTTCATGGTCGTGGATCGCATCTGCCAGGTTTTCGCCATGCTGGGTTCGGCCCTGGTGAGCCCGACGCTCGTGGGCTGGCTGCTCCGGGCCGCGAGGCCCGTGGCGCTCAGGTGCGGGGGAACCGTGATCCGCCTCGCGCAGGACAATCTCCTCCGAAATCCGCGGCGCACGGGGAGCAACGTCATGAGCCTGCTCGTGGGCCTGATCCTCGTGATCATGATCGCGTCGATCAACACGAGCTTCAAGCGCTCGATTCAGACCTGGTTCGGCCGCATTCTCCAGGCGGATTTGTTGGTTTCATCCAATGGCCGCCTGATCTCCTACCAGGTCCAGCCCCTGGACGAGAGTCTCGGCCGGGAGCTGGCGAAGGTTCCTGGCGTGCGCGTGGACCCTCAGGGGGGGGTCGGCGTACTCCGGTTTCTGCACGTGAACTACGAGGGGCGTCAGCTCGGAATGAAGACCTTCGACGAGTTTCATCCCGACGTGAACTATGCGGCTTTCGACCTGAAGGACAGGCCGGTGGCCCAGGCGGGCCCCGAGTTCTTCGCGGCGAAGGATCCGGTCGTTTTCGTGTCCGAGAATTTCGTCATGCACTTCGGGAAGCGGACCGGGGACACGATCCAGATCGACACGCCTTCGGGGCGCATCGACTTCCGGGTGATCGGGATCGTGACGGACTTCGCGAATGACCAGGGCATTTTCTATATGCCCCGAAACACCTTCAAGCGGCTCTGGAAGGACGCGCTTGTGAGCGCGTTCCTGATTTCAGTGCTGAAAGGACATGACGCGGTTCAGGTGCGCGAGGAGATCGACCGGCGGTTCGGTCAGCTGCACAACGTCATGACCACGTCGAATGCCGAGATCCGCGACCAGATGAACCGGATCATCGACGAGAACTTCATGTTCACCCACGCGATCGAGGCGGCCGCGCTGCTCGTCGGCCTGCTCGGGCTTCTCAATACGCTGCTCATCAGCGTGCTGGAGCGCACTCGGGAGCTCGGGCTGCTTCGCGCGGTGGGAATGTCGCGAGGCCAGGTTTTCAAGATGATCCTGCAGGAGTCGACTCTCCAGGGCGCCCTGGGGGCCGTTTGCGCCGTGGTGCTCGGAAGCGGCATCGCCTATCTTTGGGTGACCCACAGTCTTGCGCAAATCCTGGGATGGATGGTCGCCTATCACTTCCCATGGGCGGCGATCTGCACGACCGTGGGCGTGGGTATTTTCGTGGCGCTGATCGCAGGCATCTATCCCTCGAAGCGCGCCGCCGATCTCGAGATCCGGGAGGCACTGGAATATGAGTAAAGTGATTGCCGCGCTCCTTGCCGCCTGTCTTTCGCAGCCGGCAGGGGCCGCTCCCAGCGGAAAGGAGATCATGTCCCGCAACGAGGAGGCTCGGAAGCTCGACGACGTGACCTCGAGCGCGAAGCTCACGACGGGCGGTGGCAAGCGCGAGGAGAAGGTGAAGGGGTTTGCCTGGTGGCGGAAGCTCGCCGGAGACCAGGTCCACTTCAACACGTTGACTCGCTTTCATTCTCCAGCCGAGGTGCGCGGGGAGGGAATTCTCTTTCTCGAGGGCAAGGACGGCGAGAATGAGGTGCTCCTCTACCTTCCCAACTTCAAGAAGATCCGCCGGGTCGAGAATCAGCAGCAGAGCGGGAGCTTCATGGGCTCGGAATTCAGCTACTCGGATATCGCGAGCCCCCACGTCGACGAGCACGAGTACCAGGTGCTTCGCGAGGAGGCCTGCCCGGGGCCGGAAGCCGGTGGCGACCCCGGCGCGGTCGGCCAGAAGTGCTGGGTGATCGAGGCGACTCCGGCGTCCGAGCAGGTGCGCGAGCGCACGGGCTACTCCCGGACCCTGAACTGGATCCGCCAGGACAATCACATGGGCGCGAAAGGCGAGTATTACGACCTGGAGGGCAAGCTCTTCAAGAAGCTCTCCGTCGGCGAAACGAAGCTCGTCGACTCCGCCAAGAAGAAATGGATGTCTCACCTGCTTCGAATCGAGAATTCGCGCAGCGGGAAGTACACAGTGCTGAAGTTCGCCGACGTGAAGGCGAACACGGGAGTCAAAGATGCGATCTTCACCCAGCAGAACCTCCAGCGGGCGAACTGAAGGCCGGCTTTCGGGAGGCCTGCTGCTCGTCGCGGCGGCGCTCGCGACGGGAGCGGCGCGGGCGGAGTCCGACACCAGCCGCGTGCCGATCGGCGGTCGCGTGTTCGCGGACGTGTACGTGCCGTCCAGAAACCCGGGCGCAAACGCGCTCCGCCTGTCCACCACCACGTTCTGGCTCGAGGCGGACCCGAAGCTGGGTGAGCGCTCCTGGGCCCGGGTCGTGCTCGAGGCGAAAGCGGAGGAGGCGACCGGCCAGGTGGCGACCTCCGTACGCGAGGGCTTCGGTGCCTACGCCCACCAGGGCTGGGAACTTCGGGTGGGCCGACAGATCATTCCCTGGGGCAAGTCTGACGTCGTCAACCCGACCGACTTCCTGACCGCGAAGGACTACACGTTCCTGAACCCCGACGACGAGGTCCGGCGCACCGGAGCGACGAGCTTTCTCGTGGGTTTTACCCCACTGGCAGGGAATTCTTCGCACACCGTAACGGCCGTGTGGACGCCGGTCGCGCCGCAGTCAGAGCTCCTGATCGCGCCGAGCGCGATTCCGGCTGGGGTCACGGTGGCGGCCGCGCAGGCTTCCGCCAGAACAGTCGTGAATTCGGAGGTGGCGTTGAAGGTGGCGTACCTGGGCAGCGGCTGGGACGCATCCGTGAGCGCGTTCCGGGGCTTCAGCCACATGCCGGAGTTCGACATCACAGCGCTCTCGCTCGCGGGTACGACGCTCACTCCGGTTTTTCGGAGAGTCAGGGCGGTAGGAGCCGACGGCTCTCTGAGCTCGGGTGACTGGGTGCTACGGCTCGAGACTTCGTACTCGTGGCTCGAGAGGGGAGCGGCTGGAATTCCGACGTCGCAGCCCGACCACTGGGACACGGTCGTCGGCGCGGAGCGCCCCTTTTGGGATGACTTTCGAATGCAGCTACAGTTCCTGTATCGGTTCAATCCTTCCCACGTCCCCGCGGACCAGGCGACCGGGTCCAGTGTGCTCGAGACTCAGGCCCGCCGTGGCGTCGCCGCGTCCAACGCACTCATTCTGGGGTACCAGGATCGTTCCCGGCCCGGCTACAGCCTCCGCCTCAGTTACGCGAAGGAGGATTCCGGCGTCGAGGCGGAGCTCTTCTCGCTCGGAAATTTCATCGGGGGAGACTATCTGCTTCGCCCGAAGTTGAGCTATCGGTTCACCGACTCGCTTCGGGGCACGGTCGGCACCGATCACTACGGCGGACCGGATGACCGGCCGCTCGGGTCGCTGAAGTTCTACAATTCTGTTTTCGTCGAAGCGAAGTATACTTTCTGAGGTGAAGGATCGATTCGTTTGGAATGCTCGCCTTTGGCGTGAAAGGCGGCTCGACGCCTGGGCCTGCGCTCTGGTGGTCATCGGCGCCACCCTCAGGCTCGCTGACCTGGAGTCCTCCGAGTTCAAGGGCGATGAGATGCGGGCGCTGATCCAGGGTCTCGAGCTGCTCCGGGATCGACCCTGGGCGACTGACAGTCCGTGGCCAGCGCACGGCATGGCAAGTTCTCAGGGCGTCGCCAACGCGCCCCTGCTGACCTGGATCGTGGCGCTTTTCTGGGCCGTGACTCGCGATCCCTTGGGCGTCACCGCGTGCGTCGCCACAGTGAACGCGCTCGCGCTCGTTCCGCTGTACCTCTGGGCTCGCGGGCGTTTCAGCGGCGAGAAGGCGCTTGGGGTGCTCGCATTCGCCGCCCTGTCGCCGTTCGCGGTGATCTACAGCCGCAAGATCTGGGGTCAGAGCCTGTTCTTTCCGGGACTCGTGCTCCTTCTCTGGGGCGTGGAGTGGACGCGGGCCAGCGCGACGTTTTGGCGAGGGATTGGCGCGCTTCTGTGGGCAACCCTGCTGATTGGACAGCTTCACCAGACGGGGCCGATTCTTGTTGCGGCGGTTGGGCTGGGCTTCGCGGTCCAATGGCTTGTCGACCGGCGCAGGCGGCTCTTGATCCGACCGGATCGGCCGAGAGGGTGGGGCACTGTCGGTATGACCGTGGCGGGTGCTGCTCATCTTTTTTTCTGGTGGCCATACCTGGGATACGTGCTTTCGCTGCCACGAAGCGCGCTGGTTTCCGGGCAGCGCCTGCCCTGGGAGTACGGCGCGATCCTCCCTTCGGGATGGCAACAGCTGACTGATCCCGGCGCGTCCCATCTGCTCAGGAAGCTTCTGGCTCAGCTCTTGCCTGTCGACCTGTTCTGGTTTTTCTACAACGACCGGAGCGCGTTCCTGGGTGAGCTGGGACCGGGCTTGTGGACCGGTCTTGCTGACGTACTTCGGATCGGTGGCTTCTGGTTCGCCGTCGCGAGCGGAGCCGTGCTCGGAGTCGTGGGATTCTGGGGCTGGCTCTTGCGGCCTGCCGCTGTTCCGGTGCTCGGGGTCGCGTGGTGGGC
>CAYJTX010000045.1:0-13323 GCA_964372615.1 uncultured Bacteriovoracaceae bacterium
ATCGACGAGAGGCGAGGCTTCCGCGAGCACCTCAGGGCTGCTTTGGAGCCTCGGATTCGCCTCGTTGAGGGCGTCGTAAAGGGGCCTCGAGGCGGTGCCGCCGCGAGCGGTGCTCACCGCGACCTCGACCGCGAGGATCGGGTGCTCGCTCAGGACCGAGTCACTGAGCGCGTCGAAGTACTTCTCGCGCTTGTCGTCGTTCGTCAGGATCTCGCGCACGTTCGGGGCGGCGCTGAGGTACGGGTTATTGAATCCCATCCAGTCGCCGACGGCGAGCAGGTCGCGCAGGTCTTTCTTTCGTCCGTCGGTCACGCGCTGGATGATCCGTTCGGCGATCGTCGGGTTCACCCGCTCCGAGAAGGTGATCTCGGGCCGGAAGTCGTGCCGCTCGATGTACCGGAGCACGCGGGCGGGCTCGACCTTGCCCTGCACGAGCACCCGGGGATCGGTCGCCTGCGAGAAGACCGCGGCGTAGCGGTCGCGCGAGGCCGCGTAGGTCGTCTCCTGCGTGATCTCGTAGAGCCACTCCTGCACGGGCTGGCGAGGGTTCATCTTCGTGAACTCCTCGGCGTGGGCGCGCGCGACCAGGCTCGCGCGCACATCGCTCCCGGCGAAGGACTCTCGGATCCGCTTTGCGACGCTGTGGGATGAGTAGACGAGCGATTCCACGAAGGACGTCCGCTGGTTCTCGTAGAGCTGCCGGTCGGAGAGGTCGCGAGCCGCCAGCCGCCATGCCTCGAGGGTCGCATCCAGAATCGCCGCGCCCAGCGCCCGCTTGCGCGTCTCGATCAGCTCGAGCACGCGGACCCGCTGGTCCGGCGTGAGCACCAGGATGCTGTCGCCGATCATCTCCAGCAGTTTCGTGAGCAGGCTGCTCGCCTTGGCGTTCGTGATGAGAAGCCGGAGCGTCGGCAGCATCTCCGAAGCCGGCAGCGTGCTCAGGACGAGGCTCGAAGCCTCCACCTCCCGGTCCAGCTCGCCCGGAGAGTAGTCGCGCTCGGCCTGGGTGAGTACCGTGCGAAGGGGCGCGACGAGGTCTCGACGCTGCGCGGGCGTCGTGCCCATCGCGTTCGCGAGCGCCTGGATCGTCTCGGTGTTCACGAACGAGGGAATCCGGCTCTCGATGCCCGTGTATGAGCGGCGAATCGCCAGTCGCGCGCCGGGTTCGGCGACCGCGCGGTGCTGCTCCTCGAGAATGTCCGACGCCAGGCCCATGGACCGGAGCTTGTTCTGGAGCTCCGCCGGGATCCGGACGTCCGGCATTCGGCGGTCCTGCTTGAGGTAGCGCAGATCGGCCAGGTTTTGGAGCAGCTGGCGCGTCGCCAGGTATTGGATCATCGTCAGAAACGACGCGCTGTCGGGCCGATCGGCGAGAAGCCCGAGCTCCAGACCCTGGAGGAGCGACTCACTCAAGCGGATGCGAACGGGATCGGCGCGGCCGTCGGCGCCGCGGTCCACCACGAGCGGGTAGTAGGTCTCGCCCAGGCGGCCATGGGCGGAGGCGCCGAGGCCGGGGAAGTCGGCCATGATCGCGCGCGGAATGTCGAGCTCCAGCGGCGAGCGCCACGTGCGGTCGTAGGGAAGCCGCAGCACCATCCGGAGCGTGATGAGCGACGAGAGAGTATTGAGGTAAGCGTTGATCGCCTGCAGCTTGGCGTCGATCGGCAGGTAGTCGACTTCCGCGGCGGCCGCCGAGACGTTCGCCGGAGCGTTGGGCAGGGCAAGCGCGCGAAGCAGCTGTGTCCTCCAGGCATTCACTCGGATTTCAACCGCCGCGGCGTCGGCGGTTGTCGGTATGCCCGAAGGCGTCCCCGGGGTGTTGGGGTGCCGGGCTCGGCGGACGAGAACCTCCAGGTCCTGCTCGAGGTCCTGCCCCAGCTCTGCCATGGCCAGGAGATTGGGAGGATCGGCGTAAGCGACCTGCGCCGCTACGGGCAGCAGGCCCGAAAGGCTGAGCGCGAGAAGCGCCGAAAGGGCACGAGTACTCATTGACCGATTGAACCGTCCGCGAACTGCGAGGCGCACCATTACCCCCGAACTCATTTGGAAGCCCGCAGGCAAAGCCTGCTTACGCTGCGAAACCATTTCTTGGGACGGGTGGGTATTAACGCAAAGCGTTACCGCTGGCAATCTGGTGGATGGGAATTTCTGGTTGCGGGAGCGCACGGGAAGGAGTTCCATCTTCACGTCGAGCTGAAGGCTCGCCTAAACAAGGAGTTAGGGTGTCCATCCAGGGGCTGATTTGGGCTGTTTGCGGGCTCGCTGCGCTTTCCTCGGGCTGCGGCGGGCCCTGGCCGGCCAAAACCCGTCAGGACCTCCACGTCATTGAGACTGAGATCGACCGGAACCACCCCGGCCCCGTGCTCGCTGGAGAGGTGGGTCGTGCGTTCCGGGATCGGTTGTCCCAGGCCGGCAGGGAGGCGCGCGCTCGCGCAAGAAGCGTGCGGTCGCCCGAAGGGCTGGTCTTCGTGCTGTCCCAGTTCGTCAGCTCGATCGGCGATCCCGCCCTCCGGCTGGATCCCCGAAACACGAAAACGGTTCCGAGGTGGCCGGGCTTCGCGGTCAGGAAGCAGCCCAGCGGCTGGCGAGTCGAGGCCGTAGGCAGCCTCGTGTCGGGGGAGTCGTCGCCCGTATTGGGGTCGGAGCTCGTCTCCTGCGACGGACAGAAGCCAGACGCGTGGTTCGAGCAGTCGATCCTTCCCTACTGGGGAGTGAAGGGATCGGAAGCCGACCTCTGGTGGCTTTCACCTCGAGTGCTTCTGGACATGCGAAACCCCTTCCTGAAGCTGCCGCGCAGATGCGTATTCAGGAGCGGCGGCGGCGAGCTGGAGATCCAGCTCGGGTGGCGGGAAGCGCCCGCTGCGGAGATCGCCGACCGGCTGGTGATACCCGGCAGCTGGCCGGTCGGGTCTTGGTCCTGGCGCCGCTTCGGCCCTGGATCGAAGGGCCTTTGGGTCAAGGTCCCGTCGTTTCGCGGGAACAACCAGTCAGCGGGCGTGTCGGAGACTTTGACTGAGCTCGGAAGGAATCTCCCGAGATCCGAGCGGCTGGTCATCGATCTGCGCGGCAACACGGGAGGGGAATACTTTCTCTCGAGAAAGCTCGCGGGCGAGCTGCTGGGCGAGGGGGAAATCGCGAAAGCGGAGCGCGAGCTCGGTCTCGGGCCTGACTCCGAGCTCTGGCGTGCCTCGTTCGCGACCGTGGGGGAGTTGCGGAAATTGGAGGAAAGAATGTCCAAGTCCGGAGTGGGAATTGTCGCTGGCGCTTATCGCAAGATGGCGGACATTCTTGAAACGGCCGGAGAGCAGGGGGTCGCGCTGACTCCCATCGCACCCGCGATGCCTCGATTCCCGGCCGGTCCCGCTCCCAGATTTCCCCGCCTGAAGCACGTCTTCATTCTGGCGGACGGCGCGTGCCGGGGGATCTGCCTGACCTTCGTGGATGTCGTTTCGCGCCATCCGAAGGCGGTTCTGGCCGGGCAACCCACGGGACCGGGCTCTCCGTTCGGTGAACCGCGGCAGGTCGAGCTGCCCAGTGGCTTCGCGATGCTCGAGGTCCCCATGCGCTTCCGGGCCGGTGCCTCGGGAGCGCGAGCGCCCGCCCTTCAGTGGACCTGAGACATTCGGTCGACGTCCCGGCTCGAGGACTGGCTTGCGAGCAGCGCACCATCGGTCTCGCCCCCGGGGCCGTGACCCTTCACGCAGTACCTGGCCTACGTCGAGCAAGGGCGACCCGCGATGAAGTCCTCCATCGCGTCCACCTGCTTGAAGAGGAAGGGGTAGAAGAGCATCCACTTGCCGTGCTTGCGCATGATGATCTTCGCGTCAGTCGCCGTGATGCCCTGATACTTGATCTGATAGTAGGCCGCCAGGCGCCCCGTCCGGTGGCAGCCGCAGTTGCACCGAAACGCGATCTTTTTTCCAGTGTGGCGGGCGTCGTCGACCCACTGGTCGAAGAAGCCCAGAAACGCGATATCGACCGCCTCGTTGGCCTTCTGCCTGATGTCGTAGATCACCTTCATCTGAGGGCAAAGAGGGTGAAAACGATCTTCGACCTCGGACGCGTTGCCGCTCAGGACCATCATCTCCGTGACGCCGAGATCGCAGAGGTCGACGAAATCCTGCGCGTTGGGCTTCCCCGTTCGGTAAATCTCGAAGCCCGTCGCCTCGTCCCGGTCGATCAGGTGCAGGTTGTAGTCCGCGAGTGCCTGTCGAGCCGACAGGCTTGCGCCTAAAGGAGCCGCCGCCAGGGCGGAAAGGCAAATCAACAGTCGATATCGATTCAGCATCGGGGGAGCCTCCAGACCGGTTGCGCGGGAGCTTCCCGCTCGCGCCTGCAGAGATACTAACCGAGGCCCAGGCGGGCGGCCAACAGGCTTGCGGCCCCTGAGAGGGGCAGGACCAGCCAGCCTGGCGCTCGCAGGGCGACGAGCGCGAGATAGCTCACACCGAAGAGCGTCAAGGGAACGGCGCTCACCAGGGTGTCGAGCCCCAGCTGAAAGCTCGTGCTCAGAATAGCGCCGACGACAGCTGGGACCGCAAGGCCCGAGAACCGCGCGAGGACCGTCGAGCCTCGCAGGCCACGCCACAGGGCCGGCACGATCACGAGCGTATTGATGAACGCCGGGAGAAACATCCCGATCGTCGCGGTTACCGCACCCAAGGGCCCACCCGCCACGTACCCGATGAACGTGGCAGTGATGACCACGGGCCCCGGCGTGACCTGGCCGATCGCCACGCCGTCCAGGAACTGCGCCTGCGTAAGCCAGCCCGCGCCTCGAACGACCTCGCTCTCCAGCAGAGGGACAATCGCGAGACCGGATCCGAAGACGAGGGCGCCGGCCTTGAGGCAGGTCCAGAAGAGCGCCGATGGCGTCGCGGCCACGGTCGCCGCCAATGCGGCCGGTGCGGCGGCAGCCACGACGAGCGACCCGGTTGCCGCAGTCACACCTTCGAATAGGGTGGAGCCCGCGGGCCTTGAGGCGCGTGACCGCAGCACGCCGATGAGACCGAACCCCAGAATCACGAGCGGTTCCCACCTGGGAAAGGATGCCGTGAGCGCAAAGCTCACTCCGGCCGTGAAGTAAGCGCCGGCGCGTCGAAGGTGGGGTCGAAAAAGCGTGCCCACACTCGTCAGAATGGCGGCGAGCGCGGCAGCTTGCATGCCCCGGAGTGCCGACGAGGCTTCGGGAACGGTGCCGTACCGCGTGTAGAGGTGCGAGAGGCCCATGACGAGCACGAATGCCGGTAGAAAGGTAAGAAGGCCTGCCACGAATCCCGCCCATCGACCGGCACGCTCGACGGCTAGCGTGATTCCAGCCTGGGTCGCGATGGGTCCCGGGAGCAGCTTGCAGACGGCGATGATCTCGGCGAAGCGCTCGGGCGTGACCCACCTGTGGCGGCGAACGAACTCCTCTTCCAGCATCGCCAGAAAGGCGATCGGGCCCCCGAAGCCGAGGCACCCCAGTCTCAGGAAGATCTTCGCGACATCTCTCATGATATTGCGGGCCTTAGGTTCGACACGTCTTTCACTTATCTCCCGGTTCGCGATGGTTTTTAAAAAAATCTTGCCGGTCAACTGTTCTGTGACTATAACGCAGCGCACGTAGTCAGGGGTTCTTGGGTCTTTTCCCAACACTGATCGACAAAGGCGGCAGGTCAAGGCGGCTCTTCGGGGTCGCATGGATTTGCGGTCGGAGTCCGTTTTTCCACCAAACGGGCCGCAAGGCCTGCACCTCATCGAAAGGGGATACTCAGATGAAACGTTCCATCATGATCGGAGCTCTCATAACGGCTGCGATTTCGGGGTCGGCGTTCGCCGACGACGCCGCGATCCGCAGCACGCTCGAGCAAGCTCGTGCTCTTTACAACCAGCGCAGCGACGACCTCGCCACGACCGAGCAGGCGATCCAGATCCTGGCCGGCCTCGAGGGCAAGGCGAGCGAAGCGGTGCTGAACTACGAAGTTCTCGTCCTCGAGAGCCGCGCCTACTACTGGAAGGGCGGCCGCAATATCGGGAAAGACGCGAAGATCGCAGCCTATCTGGCCGGCAAGGCGAAAGCCGAAGCAGCGGTCGCCATCGACAAGAACGAGATGGACGATAACTGCGCCGAAGCCCACTACTACGCCGGGATCAACCTCGGTAAGTGGGGCCTGACGAACGGCCCGCTGAACTCGCTTCGCGAGTCCGGCAAGCTCGTCGCCTTCGTGCAAGGCGCCAAGGACCGCGAGACCTGCATCGACAAGGTGCTCGGCCCCGGCCAGCCCGGTGAGCAGATCGACGGCTACGGCCCGGATCGCACCCTCGGCAAGATGTACAAGGAGCTCCCGGGCATCAATCCGTGGGGCCCGGTCGGCAGCCGCACGAAGTCGCTGTTCCACCTGGAACGCGCCCTCGCCGCGACGAAGGACAATGCGAACACCCGCATCGCCCTCAACGTCGTCTACCTCGCTGGCACGCTCGCCACCGAGAACGCCGACAAGCCACGCGCCCGTCAGCTTCTCGACCAGATGATCTCGGCTCTGGAGCGGGACGTGGTTGCCTACAACCCGAACCGCGCTCCTGAGAACCGCGAGGAGCTCAAGGAAGGGAAGGATCTGCGTTCGGCTCTCTGATCCCGGATCGGTTCCTGTTTCTGTCTCTGTGTATAGGTGAGGTGGGAATGGAAGGAGCACCGGAGCGACCCGCGAATGTCGCTCCGGTGCTCCGGACTGCAGAGTGAATTTGAGGGAAGTATGAAAAAATTCACGATCGGAACAGTGATGGTCGCCCTGGCGGCGACCGGCTCGGCGATGGGCGCCGATCTCAAGGCTCCCTTCGAGCTGGAGACGACGAAGGTTCTCCCGAAGGGCGTTCGCAATCCCCGCTTCAAGAATCTCTTCATGGACGTGACCGAGAAGTTCAATGGGCTCGGCCAGGTCGAGCCGCTCGGACAGAAGCTCAACAAGACCGTCACCTGGGCCGACATCGTCAGCGGCCAGAAGACGCAGCTCGAGAAGACCCAGGTTCTGGGCACGATGCAGGACCTCGGCTTCGCGGAAACCGACAGCCCCGGCCGCACGACCGGCCAGGTCAATACCTTCGCCGACGTGAAGGTCCCGGTGCTCGCGATGGGCTTGACCGAGCGCCTGACGCTTGCGGCGGCGATCCCGATCATGCGGGTCAGCGTCTCGGCGGACACGGGCTTCGTCAAGACGGGGCAGGGCCAGCAATTCGTCGACGACATCTGCGCGAAGGATATTTCCAAGTGCAACGAGGCCAAGGCCAAGCTCGACAACGCCGTCAACCAGAAGCTGACGACGAAGGGTTACGACCCGGTCCAGTCCAACGTCATCACCGGCGTGGGCGATCTGAAGGTCGTGGGCAAGTACCTGCTCCACCAGAACGACCGCAACACCTACAGCATGAAGACCGAGGTCACGCTCCCGACCGGCATCGCGCCGGACGCCGACAAGGCGCTCGACGTTCCGACGGGCGACGGGCAGTGGGACATCGGCGCCTCGCTCGCGTACGACCATCGCATCACGACGGATCTCACCTTCAACGCGTTCGGAGGCTACACGGTTCAGCTGCCCGCGACGCTCGTCAGGCGGCTCCCGGTATCGGCGACCGACTCGATCTCCGAAGACTCGGAAGCGCTCTCGCGAAACCTGGGCGACGTGATCAACCTGGGGACTTCGGTCGCCAACTTCTTCCCCCGCGTCGGGGTGACGGTCGGACTGGGTTATACTTTCCAATATCTGACCAAGACCACGTACCAGGACGGCTCGCTCGAGTCCTTCCGGTACCGGCTGCTCGAGAACGAGTACCCGTACCAGGCCGTGCACAGCGGCGTGGTGACGGCAGGCTTCTCGACGGTCGAGTGGTTCAAGGCGAAGAAGTTCGTCTATCCGTTCCAGGTCAACGTGGCCTACAGCCAGCCGCTCATCGGCCGAAACGTCACGACGAACAGCGTGATCGCCGGCGAGCTGGTGCTCTTCTTCTAAGAAAGGGCACGGGAGGTTTGACATGAAATCGCATACAATGATGGTTCGGTTCGGATCCCTGGTCGCTCTGGCCGCAGTCGCGGCCGGTTGTCACGCGAAGCCCGCTGTGGTCGAGCGGAACAACGTGACCGCTACTCCCATGCGGGTGTTCGCGGCGGCGAACCAGACGCTCGCCAACAACAAGCTCTTCTACTACCCGCAGGGTCTGACGCCCGGGCGGTTCGCGAGCCTCTCTCGCGCCGCCCGGAGCTACGACGATCTCGAGGCCCAGGCGTTTCCTTACGCCCGGCGCGCGGAGGAGCTCAGCGGCCGTCTGACCCCCCTCGAGGAGGCGATCGGCAGCCTGAGGTCGCGCATCACCGTGATTGATCGTAAGCTTCCCCGGATCGACCGCGATCTGGCGCGAAACCAGACGGACTTGGACGGCGTGAACCAGCGGCTCCAGGCGCCCGGGCTGCCGGCCGATGAGCGCACCCAGCTGGAAGTGCGTCGCACCGAGCTCATGGCGACCGTCACGCGGCTGAACGACGAAAAGGTCGGGCTGGTCGCCGAGCGAGCCCAGAAGCAGATGGAAGTGGATCAGGGCGAGGCCGAGGCTGGGCCCCTGCGGGTCGAGTACGCGGCGGTGGAAGAGCGGAGAGTTCCGCTCAGCCAGGCCAGCCAGGAAGCCTATGACGCGTTGAGAGCCGCGGTGGACTGGGTCAGCGTGCCCCCGTCGCTCGTGTCCTTCGAGCACCAGGGCCTCGAGGCGGGCCGTGCGAAGTTTCGAGTGGTCGTCGCCGGCTGGGCGGCGGACGAGGCCTCGGGCTTGAAGAACACCTTTTCGACCGACGACGGGACGATCCAGAACGTTCTGTACCTGGAATTGGGCGGGCGCATGTCCTTCGACGTGTATTTCTACGCGGACGAGGCGAAGACGGTGCTCCGGAACATCTACACGTTCAAGATCGGACGCACGGCCTACCACCGGACCGACGACCCGAGCGACGGCCGCATCTACTACACGGGCGACCTGATCGAGAAGGACGCGCAGGGGCGGGAGCTCCGCAAAGGCGTCGCCAAGCTGGTCGATCGCAGCAACTGATCAGTTGACGGAACCGCACGGGCGGGGAGATTCTCTCCGGTGAAATGTTCGCCAGGGTGCCGGCCCCGGGCTGGGTGGTGAGCGCCCTGCTCGCCGTCCAGGTGCTCTTCGGGATCAACTACGTCGTGTCGAAGGTCTTGGTGGACGCCTTTCCTCCGCTCGTGTGGGCATGTGGCCGCGTCGCGATCGCGGCAGCCGTTATGGTCGCCGTCGCCCTCGCCGCGGGCCGCAGGCATCCGTCGGGGGGGGTGGAATTTTTCGGTCCGTTGCTGATCTTCACGCTCCTGGGCGTCGTGGTGAATCAGGGAAGTTTCCTGGTTGGGCTCAAACACACAACGGCAACGAATAGCGCGATTCTCAACACACTCATTCCGATCTTCACCCTGCTTTTGGTGACTCTGAGAGGCCAGGAGCCGGTCACCGTGAAGGGAGTGGTCGGCTTCGCCAGCGCGTGTCTGGGAGTGCTCGTCCTTCGACGAGTAGAGGCCTTCACCCTGACCGACGCGACCCTCGTCGGTGACCTGCTGACGATCTTGAACGCGTTCAGCTTCGCGCTCTTCCTGGCATTTGGAAAACGCTTCCTCGAGACGCACGACCGGGTCTGGGTCACGGCGTGGATGTTCGTTTTCGGGAGTCTGGGGCTAGGCATCGTCGCCCTGCCCGACTTCCTCACGTTCCGCATGCCCGAGGTCACGACGGGTCTCGCGCTCGGGATGGCCTTCAATATCCTGGGGGCCACGGTCCTGACCTATTTTCTGAATGCGTGGGCGCTCGCGCACGCGAAGTCGTCGCAGGTTGCGCTGTATATCTACCTGCAGCCGGTGGTGGCGAGCGCGGTCGCCTGGATTTGGATGGGCGAGACGATCACCGCCAGGACCGTGCTTTCTTCAGCTCTCATCTTCCTGGGGCTTCTCCTGGCGCTCCAAAGAGGTAGGGGCGGAGCGGAACTGGTCCATCGAGCGGGAGTCGAGGGAGTGAGATGAACGTCGAGCCCAAGGCGAGCGTGCCAGTCGAGGCGGTCCAGTCGCAGCGTCCGAAGTACGCCGGATTCTGGATCCGCCTCGTCGCGGATCTGCTCGATACGACGATTCTCACGATTACTTCCTGGATTCTCACGATCGTGATCCTCGCGGCCTTCTTCATCGTGGCGCTTCAGTTCGGCTGGCGGGACGGCTCCTGGTCTATCGGCGGAGCCCTGGAAAGCATCGACGGCCTCACCCTTCAGATCCTGAATCTGGGGCTCTATTTCTGCCTGGCGTTCCCCTATTACGTCTGGGGCCATTTTCGATGGGCCACGACTCCGGGCAAGCGGCCGTTCAATATCCAGGTCGTGCGCGAGTCCGACCTGGGACCGATCTCGATCGGTCAGTCGATTGGACGATTTTTCGGCTACCTTCCGGCGTACCTGCTCTTCTTTACAGGCTTCCTCATGGCCGCGTTTCACCCGCGCAAGCAGGGGCTTCATGAGGTGATCACGGGAACAGTCTCGGTCATTCGAAGGAATTCACGGGGAGGATCGTCCTGATGCGCCAGTTTCTCCAGCTGTCGGGGGTGATGGTTCTCGCGTGGGTCCTGGGCTTGGCGGCGGCTCAAGCGCTCGCGCAGGAGGAGTCGGACCCGTCGCCGTCCGGGCTGATCGTCTCTCGCCTGAGCCCCGCGCTCCATATCCAGAGCTCCGCCTCCTTTCTCACGTCCAACCCGGGCGCGAAGGGCGTCGAGCTGGGCATTCAGATTCTGATCGAACCGATCTCCAACCGCTGGTGGTACATCGGCCCGAGATTCGCCCTCGCCTTCTACGGCACGGATCGGGGAGGGCGCTGGAACGCGAATACGGGCCTCGAGACCTCGCTCTGGATGCTGAACTGGGCGGGGCCGGGCCTCGCCGTCGATCTCGTCGCTCCCAGCCGCGAGGAGGGGACCTGGCATAATCCGCATGTTCGGTTCGAGTCGTTTCTGGGAGTTCGGATGAGGCGGGATGGCGATTAAGGGGCCCAGGAACAAAGACTGGGCGCGCAGTACGACACCCGCTTTCGGTGGGGTGCGAGGATTGGGATCACGCTCCAGTTCTCGGGAGTTCACACCCCCGCTCTGCTTTCAGAGCCCAGTCCAGAATCTAAGTCAGAGTAATAATTGATTAATTAAAATAGATGAGGTCCGTACTCGAAAGCCGGGCAGGGCGATCTTTTCCTTGACCTGAGTATATTACTCAACTATATTGCAGCGCGTTGTAATTGGGTCGATTCCAGGGGACAGAGAGCCCTCGGAACAGCCCGACCCACGGAGGTGTGCATGCGCAGGACGTTCGAGAAGACCGGGAATTGGAAGCTGTCACTGGTGTTGCTGGGTGTCGCGCTCGCGAACGGCGCGCAAGCTTGGGCTGATCCGACAGGAACCACCGGGCCGACCGGGCCCATCCGGATTTTTCCGACGAGCGAGGAGATCTCCCGCTGGTACTGGTCGGGGCTCCTGGGCGGCTCATCGTCGTCCGCCTCCGCGGGCACTCCCGCCACGCCCCGCCCGAGCGCTTCGCCCGAGCCGAGCCGCCTGAGGCATCCCTATTGGGAAGAAGACGTCCTCGGAAACGTCATCTACAGCAATCGCCGAGATCAGCGAAAAAATCTCTCGCACCGGGGCGGACCGAACGAGTTCTTCACCTATCGCATCAACGAGAACGGCCGGATCGACGGGGAAGAGTTTCTCGCGCTTTCTCGGCCCGCCGAGCAAGCGCTCTTCGAGCAGGTCATGCGCCAGCGCGGCCGCACCGAGAATCTCCCGGGCCTCTATCAGGAGTACCTGCAGCAGATCACCGACCAGACGATGGCGCAGCTCATCCTGAATCGCATCATGGACCACGAGGCGATGAAGCATAAGATCGCGCCGCAGATCAGCGAGAACCGGGTCGACTACGTCATGCGCGCCGTGATGACCCAGAACGCGGTGAATCGCGACAAGGTTCCGACGCGGCTCGTGAGCGAGCAGCTTCGCGACGAGCGCACGGGCGAGGTGCTTCTCGACGCTCGCGGTCGGCCTCGCACCCGCGAAGTGAAGGAGCTCGACTCGCACGAGATCTTCTCGAACCAGCTGATGTACGGCTGGCTGAAGGAGACCGTGGGCGCCAATCCCGTCCGCTTCAACATCACCTGGCGCGAGCGGGGCCTCCGGCTCTGGCTTGTGCAGGACGCGCTCAACGACCGCGGCGAGCTGGCCTGGGCGCCCGTCACGCTCAGCTTCAATCGCCTGCCCGACACCTGGCAGGAGTGGGAGCGGCAGATCGAAGAGAAGCTGCAGGCCCCCTACCGAGTGCTGATCCGCCAGACGATCTGGCGCGCGCTCGTGGCCGAGAGGTATCCGGACATCACCTGGCGCTCGCTCTTCTCGGTGACGACGACCGACCTCGCAAACATGTACGCGGCGATGCGGGAGACCACCTTCCGGATCCAGGCCATGTCGGCCCCGGTGATCGAAATCGTGGCGAGCGGCCCGAAGGCCGTGGACTTCAAGACGCGGCTTGCGACCGTGCTGCGGGAGCGCGAGCAGGCGATGATGACCGAGATCTTCGGTGCGAACCCGCTGGGGGCGCGCTCCGTCGACGAGCAGGAGGCCCTGCGCCGTCGCATTGTCGAGCTGCGGAACACGGTTCCGCGCGAGGTGTATGCGCAGGTCACGGCTCAGTACGCGGCGGATATCGCTGCCGGGAATCTTCGCGTTCGCATCGCCGACCGTTCCCTCCAGCATAACGGCATCGATCAGCTGCCGGCCGACTCGTCGGTCGGGGCTCAGCAGCTCCGCTTCGCGTTCAACCCGTACATGGTCAACATGTCCCTTTTCCCGAAGCTCGAGGCCATCGATGGCGACCAGTCGCTCAAGATCATGATCGTTCGCGAGATCGTTCCGGGCGAGGTGACCTACCTCGAGATGCAGGACGAGCGAGTCGAACGCGTGCTGCGGGCGAAGATCATGGAGAAGACCCAGGGGCGGTTCTTTCGCGAGCTGGCGCTGCGGCTCTTCCAGGAGAACCGCTTCGAGTGGCGGAACCAGACCTGCCGCGAGATGATCTGGCCGTGCGGCAACGAAAGTCCGCGAAACCTGGCCGAGAAGCTCTTTCCGGAGGTCCTGTACCCGGGGCAGACGCTCGGGTCTGAAGGGGTGAGCCGACCGATCACGAGCTCCCTCGAGCATACAGGGCTGCTCGGACGGGTGTTCAGCATCGAGATGATGCTTTTCAGTCGTGTTTTCGAGGTCCCGAACGAGCAC
>CAYJTX010000046.1:0-13261 GCA_964372615.1 uncultured Bacteriovoracaceae bacterium
CTACCTCGTGATCCTGATCATGATCACGCTGGTGATTATTTTCGTCGCGATCTGGATCGGGCTCTACATGGCACGGGAGCTCACGGTACCGGTGGAACGCCTGGTTTACGGGGCGCAGGCGGTCGGCTCCGGAAATCTGGACGTGACCATCTCTGGCACGGGGCATGACGAGATCGCGGTGCTGGTCGAATCTTTCAACAAGATGACTCGCGACCTGCGGGAAAATCGGGAACGCCTGACTCAGGCCACCGCGGAGATCGAGAAGCGCCGCGTGCAGCTCGAGGCGGTCCTGACAAACGTCGGGACGGGGGTCGTGGTCGTCGATCGCGTGGGGGTGATCACGACCTTCAATCGCGCCGTATCTCAGCTACTCGAGCTGCGCCCCGAGGTCGTGGTCGGAAGGTCCTACTGGGATGTGTTTTTCGGAGAGGCTGCCCCACTTGGCGAAGTCATCCGACGCAGCCTGGAGCGGAAGCCTGCCGGAGACGACAATCCGGAAATCGCCCAGTGGAGCTTTCGGTCCGGACCCGCGAGCAAGGCCCTGGCAGCCGTCGCCACCGGCTTGAGTGATCCGGGCGGCGACGCTCCCTGGGGCGTCGTTACGGTCATCGATGACATGACGATGCTCATCAAGGGCCAGCGCGAGACCGCCTGGCGCGAAGTTGCCCGGCGGATCGCCCACGAGATCAAGAACCCGCTCACGCCGATCAAGCTCAGTGCCCAGCGCCTGCAGCGAAAGCTTGGAACGTATGGAGGAAGGGAAGGAGCGCTCCTCAAGGAATGTACGGATACCATCATCAAGCACACGGACGAGCTCAAGGAGATGGTCAACGAGTTCTCGAGCTTCGCGCGTTTTCCGGAAATTTCTCCCGCTCCCAATGACCTGAACGACGCGATTCGGGAGGTGGTCGCCCTTTTCGCGCAGGCTCATGGTCTGCTTGAGATCCGATTCGATGCCGAGTCGAGAGTGCCGACCTTTGAATTCGATCGCGACCAGATCAAGAGAGTCATCATCAATCTGCTCGACAACGCCGTCTCTGCCCTCCAGTCGATCAACCGACGGTCCGGTCAGATCGCCGTTCAGACCCATTACAACGACCAGCTCGAGATCGCCGTCATTTCGGTCAAGGATGACGGGCCCGGTATGACGGAAGAGGTCAAGGAGCGCCTGTTCGAGCCCTATTTTTCGACAAAAAAGGAGGGTACCGGCCTCGGCCTGGCTATTGCGAAACGTATCGTGAACGACCATGATGGCTTCATTCGGGTCCAGTCGGCTGCGGGATCCGGAACCGAGTTCCTGATCGAGCTTCCCACCGCGCTGCGGAACTCGATTCAGAAGCGGCCTTCGGCGGGGTGAGGCTTCCATGTCGCGAGCGGTCTTGGTGGTCGATGACGAAGCGTCGATCCGGCAGTCGCTCCTGGGGGCGCTCAAGGACGAGGGTTACAAGGTTCGCGCCGCCTCGGGGGGCACGGAGTGTCTCGAGCTTCTTCGTCAGGACCGGCCCGACGTAGTCCTGCTCGATATCTGGATGCCCGAGATGGACGGGTTGGAGACTCTCAAGCGGATCAAGGCGGAATGGCCGGACCTCGTGGTGATCATGATGTCCGGACATGGCACGATCGAGACCGCCGTTCGGGCGACAAAGCTAGGCGCGTTGGACTTCATTGAGAAACCTCTATCGCTTGAGCGGCTCCTGGTGGTGCTTCAGAACGCAGGGAGCGTCCAGGATCTCACTCGCGAGAATCAGGCTCTGCGTCGTCAGGCGCAGAAGAGCCGGGCGTTGGTGGGCGAGAGCCAGGTGCTGGCCCAGATTCGCGAGCTTATTCAGAGAGTTGCCCCAACCACCGGATCGGTGCTGATCACAGGAGAGAACGGAACCGGAAAGGAGCTTGTCGCGCACGCGATTCACGCCCTTTCCCCGAGGTTCAGCAAGCCGTTCGTCGAGGTGAACTGCGCGGCGATTCCGGAGGAGCTCATCGAGAGCGAGTTGTTTGGCCACGAAAAGGGCTCGTTCACCGGGGCCACTCAGGCGCGGCGCGGGAAGTTTGACCTGGCGAACGGGGGAACCCTTTTTCTCGACGAAATCGGGGATATGTCCATCAAGACCCAGGCGAAAATTCTCAGGATCCTTCAGGAGCAGAAATTCGAGCGGGTGGGCGGTTCGCAGCCAGCGACCGTTGACGTGAGAATCGTCGCGGCCACTAACAAAGATCTCAAAAGCGAGATCGGAAAAGGGACCTTTCGCGAGGATCTCTATTATCGCCTGAATGTGATCCCTTTCCAGATTCCGCCCCTTCGAGACCGCAAAGAGGACATTCCGACCCTGGTGGCGCACTTCCTGAGGGAGTTCTCGATCTCGCACGGTCGTCAGGAGCGAAAGTTCTCGACCGAAGCGCTGCGAGCGCTGGAAGCCTATCGATGGCCTGGCAATGTCAGGGAGCTTCGAAACCTGGTCGAGAGGATGGTCATTTTGACGCCGGCCTCGGCCGACGGCAAGGCGATCACGGCAGCCGAGCTCCTCACGCACCTCTCAGCGGATCAGCTTCCAGACCCAGCGAGCGATCAGGCCGCCGTTCTGACCGAGGCGGCCTCGGGCCGGAGTTTGCGTGACGCACGCCAGGATTTCGAGAAGGAGTTCATTCTCAGGACTCTCAAAGACAACGATTGGAACGTCTCGAAGACCGCCAACGTGCTCGGCGTCGAGCGAAGCCACCTCCATCGGAAGATCAAGGGATATGGAATCGAAACCAAGGATTAAAGTTCTTCTGGTCATCGGAGTCGGGCTAGCCGTGGTCGGGGCCGCGACCTGGGGTTTGAGGCGCTACCTCGCTGCGAGGAAGAGCCGGATCGTGACGGTCGCTATCCTGGATTCCGGCCTCGAGGCGAAGTACGCGAAGGAGATCGAGCAAAGGCTCGCTTACAACGACGGCGAGATTCCAGGTAATGACAAGGACGACGACGGGAATGGTTTCGTGGACGATCGTCTGGGGTGGGATTTCTTCTTCGGAAACAGCGACGTCACCGATATGAGCAATCACGGGACCCGGGTGGCAAGGTTCGTGAACTACCAGTGTCCGGACTGCCTGATCCTTCCTTTGCGGGTGATCCGCTATGGGCGGGGAGTCAGACCCGAGGACTTCGCCGCCGGAATCCGCTACGCGCTCTCGCGCGGAGCCCGGGTGATCAATATCTCCCTCGCGATCAACGAGACCTCAAGGGAGCTCGACCAGGCGTTGGCCGAGGCGGCCGCGCGAAGGGCGGTCGTGGTGACGGCGGCTGGCTTCGGCGTACCCAACCCGTACAAACCCGCTGCACTTTCGACGCTCTATCCTCAGGCCGATTCGAGCGTGATCGTCGTGGGCGCGACCGAGGAGAGGGATACGGGGGAGATCGCCCAGAATTTCGGGCCGGAGGTGGATATTGCGGTCTTCCAGCTGAGGAAGGGCGTCTCAGGTCAGAAAAAGCCGTTCTTCTTCGGTTCGAGCTTCGCGGCGGCCGAAATCAGCGGATACGTCGCGCAGCTGCTCATTCATCGGCCTGACCTTGACCTGTCGGGCGCGCGGCAGATGCTTCGACAGGCCACGGCTCCGCCGAAGGCCGCCGACTTCGCGCGGCTGGGGTTCGGAATCTTCGAGGAAGAGCTCTTCCATCAGGTCGATGAAGCCGGCCCATCCGAAATGGCCTGGCGGATCTACCGTGACCAGCCCGATAGCCCGGGTAAGGTTATTCTGGATCTGAGCTCCCGTTGGCCGATTCAATCAGCCGGAGCGGTTTGGAAGTGTGCTGGCGCCCCCACCCAGACGGAGCTCGCACTGGGCGCCAACCCGTTCAAGAAGGGCCGCGCCCGGCTCACTCTGGAGGTACCGCCGGTTGGCGTGAAGGACTGCAAGATTCTCGCGCGAGCCCAGCTCGCCGGTGGTTCTTCGCGCGAAATCGAAATCAGTCCTTGAGTTCCCGCTTGTACGCTTCCTTCAGGGGCTTGAGCACCTTCTTGATGTGCGCGCGCCGCGACGACAGGAGCCAGCCGATGTCCTTTCGAGCCTCTTCCAGGGGCGGGTAGAAGCTCAAGAGGGCGCGCCGCTCAGTGCCGGTCTTGCTGAGGGCCGTATTGATGAAGGCCGTCAGCAGGAGGTTCGCTCGGTTGCTCTTGAAGTTGCTTCCGTCCACTTCCTTGTCGTCTTGCATTTCCTTCACGAGGTCCCGAAGGATCGCGTCCCGCGCCCGCGTCGTTCTGACCGCGTTTCCGGTCGGAAGCGCCGCCAGATACCCACTGATCTTCTCGAGAATCGTTCCCGAGATCAGATCGAAGGTGACCAGCCGGTCAGCGAGCTGAGCGGCGGTGTCGTTGCCGCGCAGGTCCTGGCCGAAGGAGATCTGGTACCTCGGGTCGGTGCGCCGGAAGAAATTTCCCTGCGCGACTGTCAGATTGTGGAAGGCGGTGCTCTTCACGGCGCGGGCGTACTGCGCGAGCAGTGCTCCTACGGCCGTGCGGTCCGAGCCCGGAGCCACTCCTCCGTAGGCGCGGCCTCCTCGGTCGAGCACGTCCTTCACGGCGCGAGCCGTGGCATCGGCCAGGCCCCCCGTGGATGGAACCACGATCGTCTTGTCCACGTACCGGAGCGCGGCTTCGGAGGTCAGCTCGCCTTCGACCCGGACGTCCCAGAGATCGTAGGCGAGGCCGGCGATCCGGCCCGCGTCTTCGGCGCGTTTGGCCACTGCGCTGTCGCCGACCACGAAAAGGCCCGCAGAGTTCGGGTTAAACACCCAGCGCTTGCTCGAGTCCACCGCGAATCGGCGCTTTCCGAGGAGCCAGGTCCCCTCGAAGACCTGAACTTCGAAGTTGAGGGTTTTGAACGCGTTGGCGTCGGTGAAGCTGAAGGCGACGTCGCCTCGCTTCGTCTCACCTGCGGCGACGCGGCCAAGCTGTGCTTGAGCGCCGACGATCGAGGCCAAGCCGTCCAACGAAACGAGCCGCACCGAAACGTCAGCCTCGGACGCCCGGGAGGTCACGTTTCGGACCTGGACCGCCACGCGGTTGTCCTGGTTGGGCATGACATAGTCCTGCACGTCGATCGCGGCCACGGCATACGGGAAGCTCACGTTGAGCGTCAGGGTCGTGCTGCCGAGGTCGGCTCCGTTGTAACGGGCCGACAGGCGAACTGACTGCCGAGAGCCGGCTTCCGTCTGCTGCAGAACACGCATCTTTCCGATGCCGGTCACGACCGCGCGGGTCTGGCCGGGTATGCGGGCCAGTACGTCGGTCGGACGCTCGATCACGAGCCCAGGAGTGCCTGAGTCGAGTCCGATCTGGACGTCAGTGGACTGCGGGACTTTGCCGAAGTTCTTCACGGCGAGCGTGACGGTGACTTCCTCGCCCGGCGCGAAGACGCCGTCGCCGTTGGCGTCGGCGAGCAGACCACCGTCGGACTTCAGAACCGCGTTGGACGAATAGAAACGATGCGCTTCCTGCTCGCCTTCGCGCTTCGAGCGCTCGTAGACCACCGGATAGGTGGTGTTGTAGGAGTCGCGGTCCCCTTCGGCTCTTCCGCGAGCGCGATTTTCGCCTTCGGCTCGAACGCGGCCTTCCGAGCGGCCGGCCGTGAGGCCTTCCTCTCGGCGTGTCGGGAGGGCCAGATCGTATGCCGCCCGACGGGCGGGCTCGTACTCGCGAGTGAATGCCTCGCGTTCGGCCTGGGTAAACGCCTGCTGGCGGGCCTGCTCCCGGGCGCTGTCGTAGGCGGCGCGGTACTCGTTCGGGTACTCACGGCCTGCGTACTCGCGGCGGACGCTCTCGAAGACCTGCGCGCGCACGCGGGCGAAGGTTTCGCCGTAGACGCGGTCGTAGACCTGGGCCGCTGTCGCCATGAACGTTTCGCGATAGGAGACGACGTAGGCTTCCTGGATCGCCGGGTGCGGGTAGCGGCGGTTGGGGTTAAAGCCCTGCCAGTCGGGGTGTTCGAAGACGCCTGCGGCGGGCGGAGCCGTCCGGTTCGGGATTGTCACGTCGGCGAGATCCGCCTCGAGGTACTGCTCCTCGATCAGGCGGTAGCCGTCCGCGCGCCCGCGGGTCGTGCCTTCCTGCGTCGCACGTTGGGTTCCGGCGGCGACACCCTCGCGGCGTCCGGCGTCGTAACCCACGTTCGAGGAAATCCCGTCGCGGTAGCCCTGCGCGTCGCCTTCGCGGCGTCCGGCATCGTAGCCGGCCTGGAGGCCTTGTGCGCGGCCATCGCGGGCGCCTTCCTCGCGTCCGCGACGAACTCCGGCATCGTTGCCCTGCTGTCGGCCTTCAGTCGCGCCGACCGCCGAACCTTCCGAGCGTCCGCGCCCCTGCGCGCGGGCGACTCCCTCGGCCGTTCCGGCGGCGCGGCCTTCGCGCTCACCGACGTCGTTGCCTTCGCGTGAGCCGTTCTCGGCCCCTGCGCGGGCTCCTTCTACAGCTCCGTCCCGCGATCCGTCCGCCCGGCCGTCGGCCTGGGCGATCGCGATTCCGTTGCTGAGGTTTGTCTGAACTTGCGCGAGGCGGGTCTGGGCGGCCAGCATATCCTGATGTGCCACCTCGGCGGCACGTGCCGCGGCGTCGCGGGCTACGATGTCCCGCGAGAGATCGGCTTCGATCGCGCGGACAATATCCTGCTGCCGCCTGAAGTTCGCGCTGGCCGCTTGCATCTGGGCAACCGCGGTGCTGAGCGCCTGCTGCTGGCGGATGATCTCGGCGTTGTTCGCCGTTGTCTGCTGCTGGAGAGCGACCACGCGAGCGCGAAGCTGGTCGGGGCGCACCCGGAGCTCTGTGAGCTTGCGCTCGGACTCTGCCAGCTCGCCACGCAGGGCGGTGACAATCTGTTGCTTCTGGTTGGCGGCCGCCCGCGCCCGCTGGGCATCGGCGGCGGCGCCATTCGCGATCTGGCGGGCTTGCCTTGCGTCGGCCTGGGCCGCCTGCACGCGGGGCTGGAGCGCGGCTACTTCCTGGCGCAGGCTCACGATCTGATTGCTCAACTCGGCGTGCTTTGCCTCGAGGGTCTGGATCTCCTGGCCAACGGTAACTCTCTCACCGTCGAGCTCCGTAGTCCTGCGTGCGTTGACGTCGAGCGCCTGCTGCGCCTGTTGAGTCACCCGGAGGGCGTGGTTGGCGAAACGGCGGGCCTCGTGCGCTTCGCGCCGCAGCCGTGGAGCATTTGGATCGCCATTCGCTTCGGCGACGCGGGCTTTTTCCTCCGCTTCTCGTGCCGTCCGTTCGGCCTCGTCGGAGGTCTGCCGCCTCGTGGTGAGATCTCTCTCGAGCGCCGGCCGGGCGTTACGAAGGGTCTGCAGTTCGCCGTCGATTGTCCTCAGGCGCAGGCGGCGCTCATCGAGCTTCGTCTGCACTCCGGTACGCTCCGCTTCGGCGGCCTGGAGGCGGGTGTTCAACGGGGTGAGCTGGGCCTGGAGCTCGGTAGCGGCGGCTTCCTTCTGATCCGCGTTCGTGTCGAGCGTACGGGCTTCCTGCTCTTCCTGCTCGGCTTCGCGATTGAGGCGAGCAAGGTCGGCCTCGGCGCTTTGAAGTTGCGTGCGAATCGTAGCGTTTCGCTGCTCTTCAGCGGTCACCGCGCGCTGGGCGGCAGGGAGATCGGTCTGATTGATGCGAGTGATTTCGGTCTGGGCCGACTGGTTGGCGGCCTGAAGCTGTTGGATGCGGGCCTGGGCCCCTTCCATCGCCGTGCGCGCGGTCTCAACCTGCGCGCGGGCCTGCTCGAGCTTACGGCTTTCGGCGGCGAGCTTGGCTTCGACCTCACGGACGTGTGCTGCCGCCTGCTCCAGGCGCTCGTGCGCGGCGCCGTGGCGTCTGCGCGCGTCTTCGAAGATGCGCTGATACTTGGGAACGTCGTAGTCGTCAGGATTCGAGCTGATCGGTCCGCCCGGATGATCGTTGTGATCCGCGAATGCGCTCGGTGCGGCGATCGTGAGCCAGGTCAGGCTCGAGACGACGCTCAGGATCTTCAGGGCCCGACGATTCATGACGACTTGGCGCATACGACTTCCTTTGATAAGCGAGCTTTCAGCTCGACACTGGGTTCTGCGCGGCGACGTGCTCAAAACATGCCAGCGCGGCGAGTCTTGACGCACCGTATAAAGATTAAGGCCTGTAATTGACAGGTTTATTTTTTAAGTCTTATAAATAATTAATATCAATAAGTTAACGACTAGTACGATGCGCCGAAATCCGGCCACCTGCCGAGCTTTCGGGGGAAGGGCTCCCAACCATCGCTGCTTTCCAGAGCCGTTTCGTCCCCGCACTGGAAGCTCCTGTGGTGTCAGTTTACTCGCTGCGAAGCGCTTCGATGACCTGCAGCCGCTCCGCGCGCAGGGCCGGCACGAGGCCGCTTGCGACTCCGACGGCAACCATCGAGACGGCCGAGACCGCGATCGCCCAGGGGTCCACGACCCACTCGAACTTGAGCTGGCTCGTGACCCGGGAGGCGACCCAGATGAGGCCCTGATAACAGAGGAATCCCAGGATGAGCCCGAAGACTCCCGCGATCAGGCAGAGCGCGCTCGACTCGATCAGAAAGTGGAGGCGCATGCCGAAGTCGGTCGCCCCCAGGGCCTTGCGCAGGCCGATCTCTCGATAGCGCTCGGTAAGGGTGACGAGCATCATGTTGGCGATACCGATTCCCCCGACCGCGAGCGAGATCATCGCGATCGCGCCCAGAAGAAAGGAAAACGCGGTCAAGAAGCGTCGCATCTGGGCCAGGAGGACGGTGTCGGAGTTCACGGAGAATCGGCCCGACTTCCCGTACTTTCTCTCGAAGAATGCCTTGATCGTCCTGGCCGTCCGTTCGACGTCGGCGCCGTCGTGCAGCTGCACCACGAAGTCGTTGATGCGCGCGTCCCACTCCGTGTTCACGTAGGGGAAGTACTGGAAAGGGATCAGCACTTGAAGATTCGGTTTATACCACTCCTGGTTGCTCGACTGAGGCCCGAGCACGCCGATGACTACGCAAGTGTATGCCTTGTTGTTGTTCCCGGTGACGTACGCGATCTGCCCGAGAGGATGGATGTTACGGAAGAGCTGTTCTGCGATCTCATGACCGATCACGCAGACGGCGGAGCGTCCCTCACCATCTGAATCCGAGAGGCCGCGCCCGATCCTGAGCCGCCTGTTGGTCATGGATAGAAACTCGGGTGAGACTCCGAGCACGCTCACCCCGGTCACGGACTTCCCGCCAAAAACAACGGTGTCGTTCCAGGAGTCCATGACGGGTGTCAGGCGGCGGACTTCCGGAAAGATGGCCGGAAGTGGCTTGAGATCTCGATCCAGGTCAAAGGCACGGAAATGAACTGATATGGGATCCGAGGCGCGAAGCTCCCAGTTTCGGTATCCTCTCACCGCCAGGTTGTTCACGCCCATGAAGTCGTAGCTGGCCAGAATCTTCCGTTTCACGAACTGCCCAAGGGTGACCATGGCCATGACCGACGCGATTCCAATGACAATTCCAGCCGCGTTCAGAGCCGTCCGTCCGGTGTTCCTTTTGAAGCCGTGCAAGACCTCGGGGATGCTCGAGCTGGCGCAGGCCACTGCGCGAGCCGGAAGCGAGCGCGGTCTCAGGTCGGTGGTATCCGCCGCCAAGCTCGCGGTCCGGGGTGTCTCGGGGGTGCCACGGACCTTGTCCGACACGACTCGTCCGTCGAGGACCTGGATCACGCGCGAGCAGCGAGCGGCCACCACGGGATCATGCGTGATCACCACGACGGCACGGCCTTCGGCGTTGAGGCTTTGGAACAGATCCAGAATCTGTGCGGCGTTCCTGGAGTCCAGGTTGCCGGTGGGCTCGTCCGCCAGCAGCAGGGATGGGTCACGCAACAGCGCGCGCGCAAGCGCGACTCTCTGCTGCTGTCCGCCCGAGAGCTGATTGGGGAGGTGACGCAAGCGGTCTTCCAGGCCGAGGCGACGTGCGATCTCCCTCGCGCGCTCGGCCAGACCATCGTCCCGAGCTGGAAATTCAGCCGGGTAACGCGCCGGCAGGAGAATGTTGTCGAGCACGCTTGCGCGGGCGAGGAGGTGAAACTGCTGAAACACGAATCCCACGTTGCGGTTTCGGAACCGGGCCAGCTCCTCCGGTGACATCGCGTAGACGTGCTGGCCGTTCCACAGCACTCGACCCGCCTTGGGGCGCAAGAGCGCGCCCAAGACGTAGAGAAGCGTCGACTTTCCGGAGCCTGACGGCCCCTGAATGGCGACCATCTCTCCTCGTTCGACGCTGAGGCTGAGTCCGTCGAGCACCGGCACCGGCCCGGCGTCGGTCGCGAAGGAGTGGCGAATTTCGTGGGCCTCGAGCAGCGGCACTCAAGCGCCGTTTCCGGTCACGAGGAAGTCGGCCTGCCGCACTTCCTCGCCTTCCTTGAGTCCTTCGAGCACTTCGACGGTCTCTTCGTTCTGCAGGCCGATCCGGATCTCGCGGCGGCTACCGTCAGTCAGTCGTACGAAGTGTTTTTCGCCCTCTTTGTAGATGAACTCGTGTCGCAGGGTGAGGACGCCGGGTTTTCTGGCCGCGATGATGTCGATCATGACGGACATCCCGGGTCGTATGCTCTCGTCTCGGTCGGTCACCTCGATCCTGACGGGGAACTCGACGGTCGACTTGCCCCAGTCTTTCTTCTCCTTGGCGGCGAGCGCGATCTGTTTGATGACGCCCTTGTATGAGCGGCTGATGAGGGCGGATGCCTTGATGAGCACCTCCTGTCCGAGCCGAAGCTTCACGAGCTCGATCTCGGGAACGTCGGCCTCGACGAAGATCTGCGAGAGGTCGTCGATCCTGACCAGTGCGCTCGTGTCCTTTCCCGTTTCCACGTACTCTCCCTCCGACTTGAGCACCTGCACGACCGTTCCGGCGAACGGAGCGCGCAGGGGATAGACGTCGCCGGCGTCGGCGGCGAGTACCTGGGCCACGCTCACGATGGGGTCGCCCTGTCGGACTCGGTCGCCCACGCCGACATGGATCCGGCGCACGTAGCCGTTATAGGTGGGCTGAATCACCATTTTTCTTCGAGGCGCGACCATGCCCGCTACCGTGACTCGCTGGACGAGCTCCTCTCTCTTCACTGCTCCCTTGCGGGTTTCGGGCCCGCCCAGCTCCGAAGAGCAAGCTGGCAGCAAGCCGATCGCGGTCACCACCATCGTGGCGATCTTACTTTTGCTCGAGCGTGAATTCATAGGCACGTCCTTCGAGGTAACTTCGTTTCGCGAGCGCCTGCAGCAGGCCGAAATAGGAGGCGTAGTAGCGGCCCCGCGCGTCGGAGAGATCTGCGAGTGCCGTGATGTAATTCAGATAGCTGACGGCCCCCCGCTTGAACTCGGACTCGAGCAGGGAGTAGCTCTCTTCGTCCATCTGCAAGAGCAGGAAGTTCTGCTGGTGCTGCTCCGAAAGGCGTCCTAACTCCACCCTGAGCTTGCTGGCCTCGGCCCGAAGGTCGAGCAGGTCGATGTCTATCCTCAGGTCGACCTGCTTGCGTTTCTCTGCCGCGACGAGAGCGTCGCGCCTGCGGATGCCCCAGTCCCAGAGGTTGTAGGTCAGCCCGACCTTGACGTCCCACGACCAGCTCCCGGTCGACCCGAAGCCGGAGCCCAAGCCGCCCGGAGTTGCGTAGCGGTCCGTGTTCGCGTAACCCACGCTCGACGAGATCGTCAATTCCGGCCAGCGCTTTCGAGTGACCAACGCCTCCTCGAGGTCGAGGCCCGTTCGCTTCAGGCCGGCGAGGCGGCTCTCCCAGCTCGATTCGAGCCCGGCCTTCCAATCCGCTCCATCCAGTTTTCCCACCCGGCGGGCCTCGAGCACGCGAAATCGAGCTCCCTCATCCGTCGCGAGCAGCCTTGTGATCGAAAGCGTCGTTTTCGCGAGGAACGCGCGGGAGCCCAGGCGCTCGATCTCCGCTCGGCGGTGTTGGGCGCGGAGCCTCAGCAGATCCTCGCGCGTTTTCATCCCCTGGTGATACTGCCTTTCCATCAGGGCAAGCTGTCTGGCGAGGAGTCGTTCCTGTTCTTCGCGGACTCCGTCAAGTGCCTTGCCGAGAGACAGTTCGGCGAACTGAAGAAACACGTCGAGAGCCAGCCGATCGCGTGCCCGCGCCGTTTCCAATTCCGAGATTTCCAGATCGCGGGTCGCTATGCGGCCCTGGGTGACTGTTTCGCCGTTATCCCAGAGCGTTTCCGAAAGCGTCAGCTCGAGCGCTCTCTTCCAAGGACCTGAACCGCTGGAGGGAGACTCGCCCACCCAGGCGCTCGAGACTCCGAAATCGGCGCTCGGCAGCAGCTTCGCCCAAGCCGACTTCCGCTCCAGGACCCGCTGCTCCCGTCTACTGCGCGTGGTTGCCAGCTCGGGTGAGCGCTCCTGCGCGATCGCGAGCGCTTCCGCGAGGGTCAGTTCAGCCGATCCCAAGGCGCGGGTGCCGGTGCAAAGGAGCAGGCCTGGAAAGAAGACCAAGTGGATGGCGCGCAATCGCCAGGGTCGCATGGCCGTGCATCTTACGGAGAGGACGCCCGGGAGGCCAGATATCCGAAGCTACGCATTGGATTATCTTAGTGCAGGTCTGTTCGTTGGATTGTGCTTGGTTCTGGTGCTAAGCTTGCGCCGTGGCGGAGAAAATCACGACCCGCGCGCAGGATTTTTCGGAGTGGTACCAGGACGTCGTTCTTCAGGCGAAGCTCGCCGATTACAGCCCGGTGAAGGGCTGCATGGTCATCCGTCCGAACGGGTACTCCATCTGGGAACGCATCCAGAGCGACCTGGACCGGCGGATCAAGGAGACGGGGACGCGCAACGCCTATTTTCCGCTCTTCATACCCGAGAGCTTTCTAAAAAAAGAAGCGGAGCACGTCGAGGGGTTCGCTCCCCAGTGCGCGGTGGTGACCTACGCGGGCGCGAAGGACCTCGATGAGAAACTCGTCGTTCGCCCCACGTCCGAGACGATCATCAACAGCATGTTCGCGAAGTGGATCCAGTCGTACCGGGACCTACCGCTCCTGATCAACCAGTGGGCGAACGTGGTGCGGTGGGAAATGCGAACGCGCCTCTTTCTGCGCACGACAGAGTTTCTCTGGCAGGAGGGCCACACCTGCCATGCGACGCTCGAGGAAGCGGAGGAGTTCGCGAGGCGAATACTTCGCGTGTATTGCGCGTTCGCCGAGGAGACGCTTGCCATGCCGGTCGTTCCGGGGCGCAAGAGCGATAGTGAGAAGTTCGCGGGCGCGCTGCGCACCTATTCGATCGAGGCCATGATGCAGGATAG